>DASSBO010000152.1:0-4653 GCA_035698655.1 Streptomyces sp. | reverse complement strand
CCCCGGTTTCGGGAAGGGGCGGGATCGGGGAACGACACCCGCCGAGCAACCACAGGAGCAGCGCAGTGAGCAGCGAGAACACCGACGACGTCCGGCTGTGGGGCGGACGGTTCGCCGACGGGCCGTCCGCGGCCCTGGAGGCGCTGTCGGCCTCCGTGCACTTCGACTGGCGACTCGCCCCCTACGACATCGCCGGCTCCCGGGCCCACGCACGCGCCCTGCACGCCGCCGGCCTGCTCACCGACGACGAGCTGCAGCGCATGCTGGCCGGCCTCGACCGCCTCGAGCAGGACGTTGCGGACGGCACCTTCACCGGCACCGTCGCCGACGAGGACGTGCACACCGCGCTCGAGCGCGGACTCCTGGAACGTCTCGGCGCCGAACTGGGCGGCAAACTGCGCGCCGGCCGGTCCCGCAACGACCAGATCGCCACGCTGTTCCGCATGTACCTGCGGGACCACGCGCGCATCGTCGGCGGCCTGCTGGCCGACCTGAACGCCGCCCTCGTCGGCCTCGCCGAGGCACACCCGCACGCCGCGATGCCCGGCCGCACCCACCTGCAGCACGCCCAGCCGGTCCTGTTCGCCCACCACGTGCTGGCCCACGCCCAGGCGCTGTCCCGGAACGCCGAGCGGCTGCGGCAGTGGGACGCGCGCACCGCCGTCTCCCCCTACGGATCGGGGGCGCTGGCCGGCTCCTCCCTCGGGCTGGACCCGCAGGCCGTCGCCGCCGAACTCGGCTTCGAGAACGGCTCGGCCGCGAACTCCCTCGACGGCACCGCCTCCCGCGACTTCGTCGCCGAGTTCGCCTTCATCACCGCGATGATCGGTGTCGACCTCTCGCGCATCGCGGAGGAGGTCATCCTGTGGAACACCAAGGAGTTCTCCTTCGTGACCCTGCACGACGCCTTCTCCACCGGCTCCTCGATCATGCCGCAGAAGAAGAACCCGGACATCGCCGAGCTGGCCCGCGGCAAGTCCGGCCGCCTCATCGGCAACCTCACGGGCCTGCTCGCCACCCTCAAGGCACTGCCGCTGGCCTACAACCGCGATCTGCAGGAGGACAAGGAGCCCGTCTTCGACTCCTGCGACCAGCTGGAGATCCTGCTGCCCGCCTTCACCGGCATGATGGCCACCCTGACCGTCAACGAGGAGCGGATGGCCGAGCTGGCACCGGCCGGCTTCTCGCTGGCCACCGACGTCGCCGAGTGGCTGGTCAAGCAGGGCGTGCCGTTCCGTGTCGCCCACGAGGTGGCGGGGGAGTGCGTCAAGGTCTGCGAGGCCGAGGGCATCGAGCTGGACCAGCTGACCGACGAGCAGTTCGCGAAGATCTCCCCGCACCTGACGCCGGAGGTCCGCACCGTGCTGAACGTGCCCGGCGCGCTCGCCGCCCGCAACGGCCGGGGCGGCACCGCGCCCGAGGCGGTCGCCGCGCAGCTCGCCGAGGTCCGGGCCGACGTGGCGGCCCAGCAGGAGTGGGCGGCCGCCCGCCGCTGACGGGCGGCGGCGCCCGCGGGCGTCAGGCCGCCTTCGCCTTGGTGGCGTACATGTCCACATACTCCTGGCCGCCGAGCTCCATGACCTCGCTCATGACCTCGTCCGTGACGGCCCGCAGCACGTAACGGTCGCGGTCCATCCCCTCGTAGCGGGAGAAGTCCAGCGGCTCGCCGAACCGCACCCGGATACGGCGGCCGCCGCCGATCCGCGGCAGCCCGCTGCCGCCCGGCTGCACCTCGTCGGTGCCGATCATCGCGAACGGCACCACGGGGGCGCCCGTCATCAGCGCCAGCCGGGCGATGCCCGTGCGGCCGCGGTACAGGCGCCCGTCGGGGGACCGGGTGCCCTCCGGGTAGATGCCGAAGACCCTGCCCTCCTCCAGCACCCGCCGGCCCGTCATCAGCGCCGCGACACCGCCGCGCCCGCCGTCCCGGTCGACCGGGATCATCCCGACGCCGGTGAAGAACCACGCCATCAGCCGGCCCTTGAGGCCCTTGCCCGTCACGTACTCGTCCTTGCCGATGAAGACCACCTGCCGCCGGGTGACCAGCGGGAGGATCATCGAGTCGAGAAACGTGAGGTGGTTCCCGGCCAGGATCACCGGACCCGTCCCGGGGATCCGCTCCGCCCCTTCGACCTGCGGTCGGAACAGCACGCGCAGCAGCGAACCGAGCACAGCCTTGATCAGCAGGAATCGGGACAACGGGCCCTCCGGTCGGTGGTGGTTCGCGCGCATGAAGGTGCACGTGGACGATACCCGCCGCCGGCCCGTTCCGCCTCACCGGGGCGAACGCCGGCACCCGGCGGGCACCCGCAGGCCACCCCGCGTTCGGGCGAATCCCTCCCGCCGTGCGGGGAGCGCACCTACCATCGGCCCGTCGTCACCCGGCGACGCACACCGGACACTTCAGTTGGGAGAGTCATGGGAGTTCAGCAGCGACCGGGACGCAGGACCGTGCTGGGCGTCGCCGCGGCCGGCGCGGGAGCCGCCGCCCTCGGTGTGACGGGCACGGCCCACGCCGCCGGCAGAGACCACCCGGACGGCGGCCACGGGCGCCACGACCTGCCCGTACCGACCGTCATCGGCCACCGCGGCACCGCCGGCTACCGGCCCGAGCACACCTTCGGCTCCTACGAACTCGCCCTGGAGCTCGGCGCGGACATCATCGAACAGGACGTCGTCCCCACCTCCGACGGCCACCTGGTCTGCCGTCACGAGAACGACATCACGCACACCACGAACGTCGCCGACCACCCCGAGTTCGCCGGCCGCCGCACCACCAAGACCGTCGACGGCAACGAGCTGACCGGGTGGTTCACCGAGGACTTCACCCTCGCGGAGCTCAAGACCCTCCGGGCGGTCGAACGCCTCCCCGACGTGCGGCAGCACAACACCCTCTACGACGGCCGGTGGGACGTCCCGCTCTTCGAGGACGTGCTGCGCTGGGCGGACGAGCAGGGCAGGCGCCGCCGCAAGCCCGTGTGGCTGTACGTCGAGACCAAGCACCCCACCTACTTCCGCGGCCTCGGCCTCGGACTCGAGAAGCCGCTCGCCCGGCTGCTGCGCCGCTACGGCCGCGACAAGGCGCACTCGCCGATCTTCCTGCAGTCCTTCGAGCCGACCAGCATCCAGAAACTGGCCCGCCTCGTGGACAGCCCCGGCGTCGTGCTGCTCGGCTCCGCCGACTCCCGGCCCTGGGACTTCCGCACCAGCGGAGACCCGCGCACCGTCGCCGACCTCATCACCCCCGAGGGCCTGCAGCAGATCGCCGGCTACGCCGCCGGCATCGGCCCGACCCGGGACCTGATCATCCCGCCCAAGGACGACGGCAGCCTCGGCGAGCCCACCACCCTGGTCGCCGACGCCCACGCCCAGGGCCTGGTCCTGCACCCCTACACGATGCGCAACGAGAACACCTTCCTGCCCACGGAGTTCCGCCGCGGCGACGACCCGAGCGCCTACGGCGACGCCTTCGGCTGCTTCCGCGCCTTCTTCGAGACCGGCATCGACGGCGTCTTCACCGACAACGCCGACACCGCGCTGCTGGCCGCCGCCGACTACCGGGCCCGACAGGGCTCCTGACCCGTCCGGGTGGAGTGCCGGACGGGCGGAAACCTCCCGCCCGTCCGGTCCGTCCCGCTGGGTGTGACCACCCACGAACTGCCCGCCTTCCTGCACGGACTGCTCGCGGCCGAGTGCGCAGCCGAAGCCCACGGCCGACCCGTCGACGCTGACGACCTGCGCCAGGACGTGTGGCTCATGTGGCTCGAACACGTCCACGCCGGCACGCCGCCGCGGGCGCCCGCCGCCTGGCTGCGCGCGGCCGTACGGGCCCGCGCGCGTTCCGAGCGGCGGCGAGCCCGCCGTGAGGTGCCGCTGGGGCCCGAGGGCGTCGCCTACGGCACGGCCGCCGCGCCGCGGCCCGTCCGAGCCGCCGACGGGCACGCCGACACGGCCTCCGCGGCCGAAGCACCGGCACTCGCCCGGGAACGCCGCCGAACCGTCGCCGCCGCCGTCACCCGGCTGCCCGGCAGATGCCCCGAGGTGATGGGCGCTCTGCTCAGTCCGCAGGACCCCACTTACGCACAGATCGCCAGGTCGTCGGGAATCTCACAGGGCAGCCTGGGGCCGCTGCGTTCCCGTTGCCTGGGATGTCTGCGCAGAATGCTCTCGCCGGAGGTTGCCGCACCCCGCGTACGGGGAAGGGTGCGGTAAGCGACCGGCGTCATCAGGGCAGCCGGCCCGACGGCGCAACCCTCACTCACCGCGCCCGGGCCCGAAGAACAAGGGGAGGCATGCGCGCATGGGCATGAGCGTGACCATCTCTGCGGCGGACGGCGACGACGCCGAGCAGATCCTCAAACTCCAGTACCTGTGCTACCAGTCCGAAGCACAGCTGTACGGCGACTACCGCATCGAACCGCTCACCCAGACCCTCGACGACCTGCGCGCCGAACTCGCCGCCGGCTGCGTGCTGGTCGCCCGCCTCGGCGAGGAGGTCATCGGGTCGGTGCGCGCCCGCGTCGCGGACGACGGGACGGCCGGCATCAGCAAGCTCTTCGTCCACCCGCGCATGCGTCGGCACGGACTCGGCAGCCGGCTGCTGACCCGGCTGGAGGAGCGGCTCGCCGCCGACCACGGCGTGACGATCTACCG
>DASSBO010000151.1:0-2048 GCA_035698655.1 Streptomyces sp. | reverse complement strand
TACAAGGCCGAGTTCCTCCACCACCGCTACGCCGGACGCCTGCGCCCACGCCAGGCCTACGCGCTCGGCCTCATCGACAAGTGGGCCCGCGCCGCCTCCCACGCCCCCGCGCTCGCCGACGCCGCCACCCGGATCCCCGTCGTCTCCCGCCTCGCCAAGACCGCCGCCGGCGTCGCCCCGCAACGTCAGGCACCACGCTTCGCCCGCCGCACCTTCGTCTCCTGGTTCGACGAGCACGCCCCGCACCGCCCGCAGGGCCCGCCCGTCGTCATCTGGCCCGACACCTTCACCAACTACTTCGAACCCTCCGTCGGCATCGCCGCCGTCGAGGTGCTGGAAGCCGCCGGCTTCCGGCCCGTCGTGCCCGGCCGCCCCCTGTGCTGCGGCCGCCCCCTGTACGACTACGGCATGCTCGACCTGGCCCACCGCTACCTGCGCCGCCTGCTGCGCGCCCTGCGGCCCGCACTCGAACACGGCCTGCCCGTCGTCGGCCTCGAACCCAGCTGCCTGGCCGTCTTCCGCGACGAACTCACCAACATGCTGCCCGGCGACGCCGACGCGCAGCGGCTGGCCGCCCAGTCCATGAGCCTCGCCGAATTCCTCACCAGCCGCACCGAGAAGTGGTCACCTCCCGCCCTGCACCGCCGCGCGCTGGTCCAGACACACTGCCACCAGCACGCCGTCGTCGGCTTCGAGGCCGACAGCGAAGTGATGTCGCTGATGGGCCTGGACGTCGACCGGCCCGACGCCGGCTGCTGCGGCATGGCCGGCAGCTTCGGCTACGAGGCGGGGGACAAGTACCGCGTCTCCATGGACGCCGGCGAACGCGTCCTGCTGCCCGCCGTCCGGGCCGCCGCCGAGGACACCCTCATCGTCGCCGACGGCTTCAGCTGCCGCAGCCAGATCGCCTCCGCCACCGGCCGGCAGGCACTCCACCTCGCCGAAGTCCTCGCCCTGGCCCGCCGCCACGGCCCCGTCGGACCGCCCGGCCGCCACCCCGAACGCCACCGCACCACCCCCACACGCTGAGGAGCACGTCCATGCCCGAGGAGACAGACCGCAGCACCTCCGACCTGATCATCGAACGCCTCCTGGAATGGGGCGTCGACACCGTCTTCGGCATCTGCGGCGACCAGGTCAACGGGTTCTTCGAGTCGCTGCGCACCCACAGCGACCGCATGCGTTTCGTCCACGTACGGCACGAGGAGAACGCCGCACTCGCCTGCGTCGGCTACGCCAAGTTCACCGGCCGGCCCGCCGCCTGCGTCGCCACCGCGGGGCCCGGCGCCGTCCACCTCCTCAACGGCCTCTACGACGCCCGCATCGACGGCGCCCCCGTCATCGCCATCACCGGCCTGTCCTACCACGACACCGTCGGCACCCACCTCATCCAGGACGTGCCCTCCGACCGGCTCTTCGAACACGCCTGCATGTACAGCGAACGCGTCATGGGCCCCGCCCACGCCGTCCAGGCCACCGACCTCGCCGTGCGCAGCGCCCTGATGAACCGCACCCCCTCGCACCTGGCCATCCCCATCGACGTGCAGTCCTGGACACAGGACACCCCCTCCCCGAAGAACAAGCCGGGTCACAACTCCACAGCCGCGCAGCCCTTCACCGTCTGCCCGCCCCAGGACCAGCTGCGGCAGGCCGCCGAGGTGCTGGCCGGCTGCGAACGCATCGCCATCTGCGCGGGCGCCGGCGCCCGCGGCGCGAGCGACCAGCTCGAACAGGTCGCCGAACTGCTCGGCGCCCCCATCATCAAGGCCGGCCTCGGCAAGGACTGCGTCCCCGACGACAGCCCGTACACCACCGGCGGCATGGGCCTGATCGGCACCCGCGCCAGCCACGAGGCGTTCGAGAACTGCGACGGCTTCCTCATCATTGGATCCGCCACCTGCTACCACGAGTTCTGGCCGCGCCCCGGCCAGGCTCGCGCAGTGCAGATCGACATCAACGGCGACCGCATCGGACTGCGCCACCCCGTCGAAGTCGGACTCGTCGGCGACGCGGACACCACGCTCGCTGAACTGGCACCCCGGCTGCAG
>DASSBO010000150.1:0-11122 GCA_035698655.1 Streptomyces sp. | reverse complement strand
CATAGTGTTTCGGTGGTCATAGCGTGAGGGAAACGCCCGGTCACATTCCGAACCCGGAAGCTAAGCCTTTCTGCGCCGATGGTACTGCGAGGGGGACCTCGTGGGAGAGTAGGACGCCGCCGAACAAACATTGAGGAGAGGGCCCCGCCGGCCGTAGCGCCGGCGGGGCCCTCTTCGTGTCTGCGGCCCCTGTGTGCGGGTCGCCCGGGCCGTGCGGGTAGGGTCAGGACGACGACGTCGGAACGGTTGATGCAACGGGAGGCCCGGGTGGAGGTTCAGGAGACGCGTGTCCAGACGGACCGTGTCCTCACCATCCCGAACATCCTCAGCATGGCCCGGCTGGTCGGGGTGCCCGTCTTCCTGTGGCTGATCCTGTGGCCCGAGTTCGGCGGCCCGGACTGTGACGGCTGGGCGCTGCTCGTCCTGGCCTTCAGCGGTGTCAGCGACTACCTGGACGGCAAACTCGCCCGGCGGTGGAACCAGATCAGCAGCCTCGGCCGGATCCTCGACCCGGCCGCCGACCGGCTGTACATCCTCTCCACCCTCGTCGGGCTGACCTGGCGGGACATCCTGCCGCTCTGGCTCACCCTCGTGCTGCTGTCCCGCGAGGCGTTGCTGCTGGTCATGGTCTGGATACTCGACCGGCACGGGTATGCGCCGCCACAGGTCAACTTTCTCGGCAAGGCGGCCACGTTCAACCTCATGTATGCCTTTCCGCTCCTCCTTCTCAGCGATGGCAGTGGGATCATCGCCACATTGGCGGCTGTTTTCGGGTGGGCGTTCGCCGGTTGGGGTACAACGCTCTACTGGTGGGCAGGAATCCTCTACGTGGTTCAGGTCCGCCGCCTCGTCACGGCGGGCCCCGTGCCCGGCTGAGCCCACCCACTTTCTCCGCGGTGCGGTGTGCGAGAGCCGTTCAGCGCCTCTCGCACCGTTCTCGGGTCCGCCGCCGGCGAGCGCTGTCCGACACACCGTCGCTTGTGCGAGGAGGACGCTTCAGAATGAAGGCCGTCGTGATGGCAGGAGGCGAGGGCACCCGCCTTCGTCCGATGACCGCGAGCATGCCCAAGCCGCTCCTGCCCGTGGCGAACCGTCCGATCATGGAGCACGTGCTGCGACTGCTCAAGCAGCACGGGCTCAACGAGACCGTCGTCACCGTGCAGTTTCTCGCCTCCCTCGTCCGTAACTACTTCGGCGACGGTGAGGAACTCGGCATGGAGCTCACCTATGCCAACGAGGAGAAGCCCCTCGGTACGGCCGGAAGTGTCAAGAATGCCGAAGAGGCACTGAAGGACGACGCCTTTCTCGTGATCTCCGGCGACGCACTCACCGATTTCGACCTGACGGACCTCATCGCGTTCCACCGCGAGCGCGGGGCAATGGTCACGGTCTGCCTCACGCGCGTGCCCAACCCGCTGGAATTCGGGATCACCATCGTCGACGAGGACGGCAAGGTCGAACGCTTCCTCGAGAAGCCGACCTGGGGCCAGGTCTTCTCCGACACCGTGAACACCGGCATTTATGTGATGGAGCCGGAGGTCTTCGACTACGTCGACCCGGATGTGCCGGTCGACTGGTCCGGAGACGTCTTTCCCCAGTTGATGAAGGAAGGCAAGCCGATCTACGGCTATGTCGCCGAGGGCTACTGGGAGGACGTCGGGACCCACGAGAGCTACGCGAGGGCGCAGGCGGACGTCCTCGAGGGGAAGGTCGACGTCGACGTCGACGGATTCGAGATCTCGCCGGGCGTCTGGGTCGCCGAGGGAGCCGAGGTCCACCCCGACGCCGTACTGCGCGGGCCCCTGTACATCGGTGACTACGCCAAGGTCGAGTCCGGCGCCGAGATCCGGGAGCACACCGTGGTGGGCTCCAACGTCGTGGTCAAGAGCGGCGCGTTTCTGCACAAGGCGGTTGTTCACGACAACGTCTACATCGGCGAGCAGGCCAACCTGCGCGGCTGCGTGATCGGGAAGAACACCGACGTGATGCGGGCGGCCCGCATCGAGGACGGCGCCGTCATCGGCGACGAGTGCCTCGTCGGCGAGGAGTCCATCGTCCAGGGCAACGTGCGGGTCTACCCCTTCAAGACGGTCGAGGCCGGCGCCTTCGTCAACACGTCGGTGATCTGGGAGTCCCGGGGGCAGGCCCACCTCTTCGGCGCCCGCGGAGTCTCCGGCATCCTGAACGTGGAGATCACGCCCGAACTGGCCGTGCGGCTCGCCGGCGCCTACGCCACCACGCTCAAGAAGGGCTCCACCGTCACCACCGCACGCGACCACTCCCGCGGTGCTCGTGCGCTGAAGCGCGCCATCATCTCCGCGCTGCAGACCAGTGCCATCGACGTCCGCGACCTGGAGAACGTGCCGCTTCCGGTGGCCCGGCAGCAGACGGCCCGCGGCAGCGCGGGCGGCATCATGATCCGCACCACCCCGGGTGTGCCCGACAACGTCGACGTCATGTTCTTCGACGAGCGGGGCGCCGACCTCTCGCAGGCACGCCAGCGCAAGCTCGACCGCGTCTACGCGCGGCAGGAGTACCGCCGCGCCTTTCCCGGCGAGATCGGCGACCTCCGCTTCCCGGCCAGCGTCTTCGACTCCTACACCGGGTCGCTGCTGCGGGCCGTGGACACCGAGGGCATCGCCGAGTCCGGCCTGAAGGTCGTCATCGACGCCTCCAACGGCAGCTCCGGCCTCGTGCTGCCCAGCCTGCTGGGCCGGCTGGGCGTCGACTCGCTCACCATCAACCCGGGCCTGGACGAGGCGCGTCCGACCGAGTCGGCCGAGTCCCGGCGCTCCGGGCTCGTCCGGCTCGGCGAGATCGTCTCCTCCGCCCGCGCCGCCTTCGGCGTGCGGTTCGACCCCGTCGGCGAGCGGCTGTCCCTGGTGGACGAGCGCGGCAGGATCGTCGAGGACCACCGGGCACTGCTGGTGATGCTGGACCTGGTGGCGGCCGAGCGGCGCAGCGGACGTGTGGCACTGCCCGTCACCACCACCCGGATCGCCGAGCAGGTCGCCGCCTACCACGGCACCCGCGTGGAGTGGACGACGACGTCGCCCGACGACCTGACCCGCGTGGGCCGGGAAGACGGGACCGTCTTCGGAGGCGACGGGCGAGGCGGGTTCATCGTGCCCGAGTTCAGCTCCGTCTTCGACGGCTCCGCTGCCTTCGTGCGCCTCCTCGGCCTGGTCGCCCGTACCCAGCTCACCCTCAGTCAGATCGACGCCCGTATCCCGCAGGCTCATGTCAAGCGGCGCGACCTGACCACGCCGTGGGCGGTCAAGGGACAGGTCATGCGGCGGGTCGTGGAGGCCGCCGGAGACCGGTCGGTGGACACCACCGACGGAGTGCGCGTCGTCGAGTCCGACGGCCGCTGGGTGATGGTCCTGCCCGACCCGGCCGAAGCCGTCACCCACCTGTGGGCCGAAGGGCCCGACGACGACTCCGCCGAGGGCCTGCTCGACGAGTGGTCCGCCGTCGTGGACAGCGCCGGGCGCTGACCTGCACGTCACCGCCCGCCGCCGGCCTCCCGGTCGTGCGGCGGCGCGGTGATGTCATCCGAACGCCAACCTCCGGGGCCCGTTCGGCGGTTGCGGCATGGGCATGCGACGATGTGCGGCATGTCGCAGCTGCCCCCCGGTCGGAGTACCGCACCACGGGCGGCGCGTCCCGACGCCTCCATGTCGCTGCTGACCAACGCGATGGAACACAGCCTCGACGACGGCTACGCGGAGGCCGCAGCCCGCCGGGGCGAGGAGGGCCGCGCCGGCCTGCCGCGCACCCTGCGTGCCAAGCTCGGCCTGGCCGGAGGCCTGGTCCTTGCGGCGCTCGTCGTCACGGTCGGCGCCGTCCAGGCCCAGGTGGACGCCCCCACCCTCGCAAAGGAACGCCAGGAGCTCATCGACCGGGTGCACCAGCGGACCGCGGACACCGACACGCTGCAGGACCAGGTCGACGAGCTCCGCGACACCGTCCGCACCATGCAGAACAAGGCGCTGGAACGGGAGGGCGGCGGCCACAAGGACGCCACCGCGCTGCTCGCCGCCGCCACTGCGGTGCACGGGCCGGGCATCAAGCTCGTCATCGACGACGCCGAGGACACCACGGCCGGCGACGGCGGAAGCCCGCGGCAGAGCACCGGCTTCTCCGACACCGGACGCGTCCGCGACCGCGACATGCAGCGGGTGGTCAACGGCCTCTGGGCGTCCGGCGCCGAGGCCGTGTCCGTCAACGGCGAGCGACTGACGGCCCTGTCCGCGATCCGGGCCGCGGGCGAGGCCATACTCGTCGACAACAAGCCGCTGACGCCGCCGTACACCGTGCTGGCGGTGGGCGACGGGCAGCAGCTCCGCGACGCCTTCAAACACAGCGTGGACGGCCGCTATCTGCAGGTCCTGCACGAGAACTACGGCGTCAGCTACAGCATCTCCGTCCAGGACGAGGTCCGGCTGCCTGCGGCCTCCGGTCTCCTCGTCCGCACCGCAGAGCCCGTGAAGACAGGAAAGGGCAGCACATCGTGATCGCCGTACTCGGCCTCATCGTCGGAGTCGTGGCCGGGCTGGTCGTCCAGCCCGTGGTCCCCTCCGCCGTCGAGCCGTATCTCCCCATCGCCGTCGTCGCGGCGCTGGACGCAGTCTTCGGCGGGTTCCGCGCCATGCTCGACGGGATATTCAACGACAAGGTGTTCGTCGTCTCGTTCCTGTCCAACGTCGTCGTCGCCGCGCTCATCGTCTTCCTGGGGGACAAGCTGGGCGTCGGAGCCCAGCTGTCCACCGGAGTCGTCGTCGTGCTCGGCATCCGCATCTTCTCCAACGCGGCCGCCATCCGGCGGCACGTCTTCCGGGCGTGACGCCGATGACGCACGAGGAACCGCAGCCGGAGGAGAAGCCCGAGAAGAAGCCGGACACCCCCGCAGGGGCCGGGCCGCTGCCCCCCGAGCGGGACGCGGCGGCGGAGCCGCCGGACGCCGGCCGGCCGCAGGCGGAGGAAGCTTCCGGCCGGGACCGGACCGCCGAGGATCCGGCTGCGGACCAGGACGCACAGGAGCACGCGGAGCCCGGCGACAGTCCGCCGCGGACGGGGCGGCAGGCGCTGGCCGCCGCCCTGTGGCCGCCGCGGGTGAGCCGGGCCCAGCTGATCGTGGCGGTCCTGCTGTGCGGGCTCGGGCTCGGGCTCGCGCTGCAGGTGCGCTCCACGAACGAGACCAGCCCGCTGCGCGGCGCCCGCCAGGAGGACCTCGTCCGCATCCTCGACGAGGTCAGCGACCGCTCCGAACGGCTCGAGGCGGAGAAACGCCGGCTGGAGGACCAGCGCAAGGAGCTGGAGAACAGCTCCGACCAGGCCGAGGAGGCACGCCGGCAGACCGAGCAGAAGCGGCGGCAGCTGGGCATCCTGGCCGGCACCGTGGCCGCTCAGGGTCCCGGTCTGCACATCGAGGTCGCCGACCCCACGGGCGGCGTCCAGGCCGACGACCTGCTGAACACCGTGCAGGAGCTGCGTGCGGCCGGTGCCGAGGCGATCGAGGTGGACAACGTGCGTGTCGTCGCCGACACCTACTTCACCGACAGCGGGGGAGAGGTGCGCGTCGACGGGCACCGGGTCGACGCGCCCTACGACTTCGAGGTCATCGGGGAACCGAAGGACCTCGAACCCGCGCTGAACATCCCCGGCGGCGTCGTCCAGTCACTGCAGAAGGAGCAGGCCAAGGTGACGGTGACGCGGTCGCAGAAGATCACCGTGGACGCCTTGCGCTCCGCGCAGCGGCCTGACTACGCTCGGTCGTCATCCCAGTGAGGCGGTGGCGTGGCCCGGCGGAGGCCCGGGCCGATACGGGCGTCGTGTGAGGGAAACTGTCCCGAGGCCGGGGACGTTGTCATGTCAGGATGTCCGACGTGGCAAGTGAGAGTATCGAGGGTCTGTCCTGCCCCACGGGCGGGTCTGTTTCGTGCGAGGGGAATCGCCCGTGAGTTTCTTCGGGAAGTTGTTCGGCAAGAACCGCCAGGGCGGCGGCACCGGGTCCGCGCGTCATCGCGCCACGCAGCAGGACGCGACGGGACCGGGCGGTGAGCAGGCGCCGGAGTCGCGCCCGCTCTTCCGTGACGAGGTGGTTGCTCCGAGTGGCGACAATTCGGGTGGTCGCGGCGCGGGTTCTGTTGACCCGGCCGCGAGCGGAAGCATAGGTTCCGGAGCACGATCAACCTCAAGTACGGGCGGAGGGTCGGCCTTGCCTGTGTGTTCGAGGTGCGGGACGCCCGCCGCCGAGGCGAGCCGGTTCTGCTCCAACTGCGGTGCCCCGCTGCGCGGCGGCGCCCCGGCGGGCGAGGCTCCGTCGGAGACGACGTCCACCATCTCGATCTCCGGCCTGGAGGCCTACGAGGCCGAGGCGACCGGGCAACGCACGCCGCCGCTCTCTCCCGAGGCGCAGGCGGCCGTGGACGCGCTGCCGATGGGCTCCGCCCTGCTGGTCGTCCGGCGTGGGCCGAACTCCGGGAGCAGGTTCCTGCTCGACGGCGAGCTCACCACCGCGGGCCGGCACCCCGAGGGCGACATCTTCCTGGACGATGTCACCGTCTCCCGGCGCCACGTGGAGTTCCGGCGCGGGGCAGACGGCGTCTTCACCGTCTCCGACGTGGGCAGCCTCAACGGCACCTACGTCAACCGGGAGCGGATCGAGTCGGGTGTGCCGCTGGCCAACGGCGACGAGGTGCAGATCGGCAAGTACCGGCTGGTGTTCTTCGCCAGTCAGCGAGGTATCTGAACCGTCCCAGGGAGACCCATGCAGACTCCGTCAGGCGGCGCCGGTGACGGCACCGCCGCCGAACCCGCCGAGTCCCTGAGCATCGGCGCCGTCGTCGAGGCACTGCGGCCGGAGTTCCCGGGGCTCACGGTCTCCCTGGTCCGCTTTCTCGAGTCCGAGGGCCTGGTCGAACCCCGGCACGACGGCCCCGTCCGTCGCCGGTTCGGCCCGCAGGACCTGCGGCGGCTGCGCCGTGTCCTGCGGGCCCGCCAGGAGGACCACCTGCCGCTGCGCGCCGTCCGGGAACAGCTCGACGCGGCGCCGGGCGACGACGAGGAGCTGCCGGGCGTCTTCGGGTACCCCGATGCCGGTCGCCCGGGAGGCCTGCCGGTGGGGCGCGAGCAGCTGCTGGCCGGCGCCGACGCGCGGGAGGACGACCTCGCCGAGTGGGAGGAGCACGGCCTGCTCGCTCCGGCCGGTGACGGCGGCTACCGGTCGGACGACGCCGTCGTCGCACGGCTGCTGGCGGATCTCGGCCGCCACGGCCTGCGGCCGCGCCACCTCCGCGGCGTGAAAGCCGCCGCGGAACGCCAGGCCGACCAGGTGCAGCAGGTGGTCGCGCCGCTGCGCCGTCATCCCGACGCCCGTACCCGCGCGCGTGCCGAGAGTGACGCGGAGGAGCTGACGGAGCTGTCCGCACGCCTGCACGGTGCCTACCTCAGGGCCGCGCTGCGCCGCCGGCCCTCCTGAACGGGGACACGCATGCCCGCGCCGAATGCGTGCCCGACTACCCAAACCCACCTGGCACGTCCTAGGGTTGCTGTGTGAACGAGCTCGACGTTGTGGGTGTCCGGGTCGAAATGCCCTCCAATCAACCGATCGTGCTTCTGCGTGAAGTGGGGGGCGACCGGTACCTCCCGATCTGGATCGGACCGGGGGAGGCGACCGCGATCGCCTTCGCCCAGCAGGGCATGACGCCCGCCCGCCCGCTGACCCATGACCTCTTCAAGGACGTGCTCGAAGCCGTCGGCCAGGAGCTGACCGCCGTACGCATCACCGACCTGCGCGAAGGGGTCTTCTACGCCGAGCTGGTCTTCGCCGGCGGCGTGGAGGTCAGCGCCCGGCCCTCGGACGCCATAGCGCTCGCCCTGCGCACCGGCACCCCGATCTACGGCAGCGACGGCGTCCTGGACGACGCGGGCATCGCCATCCCGGACGAGCAGGAGGACGAGGTGGAGAAGTTCCGCGAGTTCCTCGACCAGATCTCTCCCGAGGACTTCGGCTCCAGCAACCAGTGAACCGGCCGGAAGCTGTTCCCGGGCCGGCGGCGCCCGAAACCACACGTCGGGTGATTATCACTCGGCGTGGTGAGTGTGGCGATCGTTGACGCACCCCGAGTGACTCCCTACCTTCAAGTGGGCAGGCTCCGGGGGACTGCTCCCGGAGCGCTACGGACGGAGGTCGGCGTGAGAAGCACCGGCGGTGACGGCTGGGCAGCGAGCGGCCCCTTTCCCTCGCAGGGGCCCGGCCCGCACACGACGTGCCACCCATCCCGTCCCGACGGCACACCAGGCACCGACCGGCTCGGCTACCGCGGTCCGACCGCCTGCTCCGCGGCGGGCATCACCTACCGGCAGCTCGACTACTGGGCCCGTACCGGCCTGGTCGAACCGAGCATCCGCCCGGCGTACGGGTCCGGAACCCAGCGGCTGTACAGCTTCCGCGACATCGTCGTCCTCAAGATCGTCAAGCGGCTGCTGGACACCGGCGTCTCGCTGCAGAGCGTGCGCACGGCCGTCGCGCACCTGCGGTCCGGCGGAATCAAGGACCTCGCTCAGCTGACACTGATGAGCGACGGCGCCAGCGTCTACGAGTGCTCCTCTCCCGACGACGTCGTCGACCTGCTGCAGGGCGGGCAGGGCGTCTTCGGCATCGCGGTCGGCGTCGTGTGGCGAGACGTGGAGGGGGCGCTGTCCCAGCTGCACGCCGAGCAGATCGACACCGGCGAGACAGTCGTACGGCAGCACCCCGAGGACGAACTCGCGCGCCGCCGCAACCGCGCCGGCTGAGGAATCACCCCGCCGGTGTCAGTGGCGTGCGGCACCATCGAACACGTGAGAGCCGCGCCGACCGTCCTGCATCTCGACATGGACGCGTTCTTCGCCGCCGTCGAGCAGGCGGCGAAGCCGAGCCTGCGGAACAAGCCGGTCGTCGTGGGCGGGCTCGGGCCGCGTGGTGTCGTGGCGACGGCCTCCTACGAGGCCCGGCGCTTCGGGGTCCACTCGGCGATGCCCATGGCGCAGGCGCGGCGCCGCTGCCCGAACGCCGCCTACCTGACCCCGCGCTTCGGTCTGTACCGGGAGATCAGCGGCATCGTGATGGAGATCCTCGGCAGGCTCTCGCCGCTGGTCGAGCCGCTCAGCCTGGACGAGGCCTTCGTCGACCTGGAGGCCGGCGGAGCAGCCGGGGACGCCGCGGCGGCCCGGCGGGTCGGGGAGCGGCTGCGCCGGGACATCCGGGCCGCCACCGGCCTGAGCGGCTCCGTCGGGCTGGCCGCCTCCAAGATGCTGGCCAAGATCGCCTCCGAGGACGCCAAGCCGGACGGGCTGGTGCTGATCCCACCGGGAACGGAGCGGGAGCTGCTGGCCCCGCTTTCGGTGCGCACCCTGCCCGGTGTCGGCCCGGCCACCGCGGAAACCCTGCGCCGGGCCGGCATCACCACGGTCGGCGAGGCCGCCGAGGCGGGGGAGCCCGAGCTGCTGCGGCTGCTGGGCCGCGCCCACGGCACCGCCCTGCACGCCATGGCCAGGGGCATCGACGAACGGCCGGTGAACGCCGAGCGGGACGCGAAGTCCGTCTCGGTCGAGGACACCTACGACGTGGACCTCACCGACCGGGTGCGGGTCCGCTTGGAGGTCGCCCGGCTCGCGGACCGGTGCGTGCGGCGGCTGCGCGCCGCCGGGCGTTCCGGCCGCACGGTCGTCCTCAAGGTCCGCAGCTACGACTTCTCCACCCTGACCCGCTCGGAGACCCTGCGCGGGCCCACCGACGACCCGACCGTGGTCAAGGAGGCCGCCGCCCGCCTGCTCGACGGCGTGGACACCACGGCCGGCGTCCGGCTGCTGGGCGTCGGCGTGACCGGCCTCGCCGACTTCACCCAGGAGGACCTGTTCGCCCAGGCGACGGCCGCTGCTGCCGCCGCCGGAGATCCCGGCCCCTCCGCCGGGGAGGAACGGGGCTCAGGCGGGGCGGAGGGGGAGGGGGAGCCGAGCACGGACGGCCCGGAGCATGAACGACGCTGGCTGCCGGGGCTGGACGTCCGGCACGTCGACCACGGCCCCGGCTGGGTGCAGGGCAGCGGCATCGGCAGGGTCACCGTCCGCTTCGAACATCCCGGTTCGGCGCCGGGCCGGGTGCGGACCTTCCCGGTCGACGACCCGGATCTGTCCCCCGCGGAGCCGCTGCTGCCGACCGCCCGCGACGCTCCCGCTCATCCCTCCGAGCCGGCCACCCGCCCGAAGTCGCGGTCCGGGAACGGCGGCGCCTGACCGGCCGGTACGTCGAGCCCGTAGTGGTGGTAGAGCTGCAGTTCCTGGCGCGGCGAGAGGTGGCGTCCCACGCCGAAGTCCGGCGCCTCCCTGATCAGGGTCCGCTCGAAGGGCACGCGGAGCGTGTCGCCGTCGAGTTCGCTCGGCGCGAGCGGCACGAAGGCGTCGCGCCCGAACAGCCCGGTGCGCACCGCCGCCCACTCGGGCGCGCCGGTCGCGTCGTCGAGGTAGACCTCGTCGACGGTGCCGATCTTGACGCCGTCGCGGTCGAACGCCTTGCGGCCGATGAGGCTTCGCGGATCGATGTCGGTCTGCACGATCCCTCCATAAGGTCGCAAGAAGGACGAAATGCTCTTCTCTACGAAAGGCTACTTCGTGCCGGTCGGCCACTCGAGCGGCGTGCGTTCCCGGCGCAGGCCGCGCTGGTACGCTCGGAAACGGCTGCCGACCCCGTGCGGGAGAGTCCTCCGGGCCCACCGGAGGCGCCGAAGGAGCAAACCCTCCCCGGAATCTCTCAGGCACACGTACCGTGCGGGCGAGGTCACTCTGAAAAGCAGGACGGCCGCGGAACCGCTCCCCGGCCGGCCTCACCGACGGTGAAAGCCGGGACCCGCGGGTGACCGGTGAAGCTCTCAGGTCCAGATGACAGAGGGGGAGGCCGTTCGGGCACCGGTGACAGGTGCCCCTCGCAGGTCGCAATGACCAGGAGGCCCCCGCAGATGACCGCCAATCGCATCCCGCTCGCCGAACTGGAGCGCGGCACGCCCTTCGAGCAGCGCCACGTCGGCCCCGACGCCGGGGCCCAGGCCAAGATGCTCGCCCACGTGGGCTACGGCTCGCT
>DASSBO010000149.1:0-9447 GCA_035698655.1 Streptomyces sp. | reverse complement strand
GCCGCCTCGGCGTACAGCCGGGCCGCCGTCGCCAGGTCGCCGTCGCGCTCGTGGAGGTAGGCCGCCACCGCGGTGTGCCGGGGGACGGACGCGTCCAGAGCCGCGAGGGCCGCCAGGCCGGCGCGCGGTCCGTCGGCCTCGCCGACGGCGACCGCTCGGTTGAGCCGGACCACCGGGCTGTCGGTCAGCCGCGAGAGTTCGTCGTACCACTCGACGATCTGCACCCAGTCAGTCTCCTCGGCGGTGGGCGCGTCGGCATGCAGCGCCGCGACGGCGGCCTGGGCCTGGTACTCGCCCAACCGGTCGCGGGCGAGGGCCGACTGCAGGATCGCAACGCCCTCGGCGATCGAGGCGGTGTCCCACCGGCCACGATCCTGCTCGGCCAGCGGCACCAGGCTGCCGTCGGACGCCGTCCGGGCCGCGCGCCGGGCGTGGTGGAGCAGCATCAGCGCGAGCAGTCCCGCCACCTCCGGATGGTCGATCACGGTCGCGAGCTGCCGGGTGAGCCGGATGGCCTCGGCGGCCAGGTCGACGTCACCGGAGTAGCCCTCGTTGAAGACCAGGTAGAGGACGCGCAGCACGGTGGCGACGTCACCGGGCCGGTCCAGGCGGACCCCGGAGACCGTCCGCTTGGCGCGGCTGATCCTCTGCCCCATGGTCGCCTCGGGCACCA
Organism: Streptomyces sp.; assembly: GCA_035698655.1. Taxonomy (GTDB): domain Bacteria; phylum Actinomycetota; class Actinomycetes; order Streptomycetales; family Streptomycetaceae; genus Streptomyces. Next base: position 8,774 of record DASSBO010000149.1, on the reverse strand, counting down.
GGTACGCCCGGGCGATCTGCCGGGTGGTCAGGCCGCCGACGGCACGCAGGGTCAGCGCGACCGCGGACGACGGGGTCAGCGAAGGGTGGGCGCACAGGAAGTACAGCCGGAGCGTGTCGTCCACCGCGGGTGCGGGCCCGGGGGCGGGTTCCTCGTCGACGCGGTCCTCGCGCCGGCGGCGGGCGGCGTCTGCCCGTGCCCCGTCGAGGAACCGGCGCCAGGCCACGGTGACCAGCCAGCCCTTGGGGTCGCGCGGGAGGTCGGCCGGCCAGACGCGCAGCGCCTCGATCAGGGCGTCCTGCACGGCGTCCTCGGCCGCCGCGAAGTCGGCTCCGCGGCGGACGAGGGCGGCGAGCACCCCGGGGATGAGGCTGCGCAGCAGTGCCTCGTCCATCGATGCGGTCACTCCGTGATGGTGGGCGGCGCCGCCATGAACGGGCGCAGCTCGAGCCACTCGTGGATCGGCTTCCCGCCCGCCCCGGGGGCGGCGGACAGTTCCCCGGCCAGTTCCAGGGCGCGGTCGTAGCTGTCGACGTCGATCACCATCCAGCCGGCGATGAGGTCCTTGGTCTCGGCGAACGGGCCGTCGGTGACCGGCGGGCGGCCCTCGCCGTCGTACCGGACCCACGTCCCCTCGGGGGCAAGTCCCTGAGCGTCGACATACTCGCCGGTCTCCTCCAGCCGGGCGGCGAAGTCGTGCATGTACTGCACGTGGGCCGAGACCTCCTCGGGCGTCCACGTGTCCATCGGCACGAAGCCGTCCGGAACGGGGGCGCCTCGGTAGTGCTTGAGCAGCAGGTACTTGGCCATGGTGCTTCTCCTCGGTGCTGGTGCGGCCCATTGTGGTCGCGTTCACCCCGGGGACGGAGCCGGCGACGCGTTCTCGACATCTCCGGCCGAGATCTTTTCGCCCGGCTCGCTCAGTGGACGAAGACCGTGCTGACGAGGATGACGTGGACCGCGGTGCCGCCGAGGATGCTCAGCATGGCGTTGCGCCGCCACAGGTGCAGTCCGGCGGTGACGGCCAGGGCCGCCAGCGGAGCGGCGGCGCGTGGCTCGGTCAGCGGCAGGTCGCGCAGGCAGTAGGCGAGCAGGATCACCATGACGCCGGCCGGCATGCAGGTGCTGAGGTACTGCACCGTGCGGCTGGCGCGCAGCGGGGCGAGGGCGGCGAAGGGCAGGGCGCGCAGGCCCCAGGTGACGGCGGCGGACGCGGCGACCGCGGCGATCAGGTAGGGGGTGTCAGGCATGGCGGGTCCTTGAGTGACGCGTGGCGAGGTGCCGGGCCAGCAGCGCGGCGGTGAACAGCGCGAACGCGACGGGCAGCAGCTGGCCGGGGAAGAGCAGGCGGGCGGCGAGTGCGCTGAGCAGGGCGAGCACGGGAGTCGGCAGGTCGTGCCGCCGGTCCCGGATCGCGTCGAGGGCCAGGACGGTGAACAGGGCGGTCAGCGCGAAGTCCAGGCCGGTGACGCCGTCGGGGATGACCGAGCCGATCAGTGCTCCGGCGGTGGCACCGCCGACCCAGTACAGGTGCATGAACAGCTGCAGCAGCAGGATGCGGCGGCCGGGCCGGCCGCGGGCGCGCTCGCCGGCGGTCAGGGCATAGGCCTCGTCGGTCAGGGCGAAGGTGCTGTAGGTCTTCGCGAGGCGCCCGCCGACCTGCTGGAGCGGGAAGGACAGCGTGTAGAAGACGTGCCGAATGTTGACCAGCAGGGCGGTCAGCGCAATCGTGCCGAGCGGTGCGAGAGCGCCGACCAGGCCCACGAGCAGGAACTCGAACGATCCGGCGTAGATGAGGGCGCTGAACGCGCTCGCCCACCACCAGGCCAGGCCCGAATGGGTCACCAGGACGCCGAAGGCGAGACCGAGCGGCACCATCCCCAGCCCCACGGGGGCCGAGTCCCGGAACGCGGCCGAGGCCGCGGGCACCGGCCGCTGCGGCGCCGAGGCCCGGGCCGGAGCCTGCGCCTGGGCCTGGGCGGCGGAACGGTCGGGACGGTCGAGGACCGGAGTGCGTATTCCCATGGGGAAATAATAGGGCAGACAGGACCTTATATGGTTGCCAATAATGCCTCTATGATCGCCCTATGAGCAATGAAGTGCGTGTCGATGCGATCGACCGGGACATCTTGTTCCACCTGAGCCGGGACGGCCGGCTGACCAACGTCGAGCTGGCCAGGCGGGTCGGCCTGACCCCGCCGCCGTGCCTGCGCCGGGTCAAGCGCCTGGAGGAGAGCGGCGTGATCACCGGCTACCGGGCCGTCGTCGACCCCGAGGCCCTCGGCCACGGCCTGGAAGTGCTCATCGACGTCCAGGTCAGCGCCAACGACCGCGCGACCTTCGAGGAGTTCGAAAACACCGTGGCCGCCCACGAGGAGGTCATCGAGTTCCGCCGCATGTTCGGCCGGCCCGACTACTTCATCCGCGTCGCCGTCGCCGACCACGCGGCCTACGAGGCCTTCCTCACCGACAAACTGAGCAGCCTGCCCCCCGTCCTGCGAGTGGACTCCCACCTGACCATGAAGACCATCAAGACCGACGGTGGCTCAGGACGTTGACCACTCGGCCGTTCGGGTCCCGGACGAAGAACCGGCGCACTCCCCACTCCTCGTCCTGCAACGGGTGCACGATCTCCGCGCCGCTCGCCTGCACGGCCGCGTGGACGGCGTCCACGTCCTCGACCTCGACGCTGACGTCCGGCACGACCGGGCCGGTCCTGTCGCCCGTCAGCACGCTGAGCTGCGCCGTCGGGTTGGACGGCGCGGCGAACGTCGCGATCCATCCGAGGTTCATGACCTCCTCGAGGCCCAGCAGGGCGTAGAAGTCGCGGCTCTCCTCCATGGCCTCCGACCGGAAGTTGGGCACGACGCGGCGGACCGTCATCAGTTCCTCCTGATGTGTACGTCTTCGGGCACCTCCCCGCAGCCAACCACGTCCCGCCGACAGCGGCGTTGCTTTGACGTCGGCGTCAAGGTCTAGCTTCATATCCATGCGCATCGGCGAACTGGCGGACCGGGCGGGGGTCACGACCCGGACTCTGCGCTACTACGAGACCCGCGGGCTGCTGCCCGCCCGGCGTGCGGTCAACGGATACCGCGTGTACGGCGAGGACGACCTGCGGCTCGTGGAGCAGATCCGCACGCTGCAGGACTTCGGGTTCGGCCTGGAGGAGACCCGCCCGTTCGTGGAGTGTCTGCAGGCGGGCCACCCGCACGGGGACTCCTGTCCGCCGTCGCTCGATGTGTACCGGAGAAAACTCGGCGAGATCGACGCGCTCATCGCGCAGTTGCGGGCCGTCCGCGACCAGGTGGGTGCGCAGCTGGCGCGGGCCGAGGCGGAACTGCCCGGCGGGCCCGAGCCGCGGTGCGAGCTGGAGGGATGAGGAAGATGATCAAAGCAGCGGGTGTGGACGAGCTCACGGACGAGACCTTCGCGGCGGAGGTACGCGCCGCCGAACTGCCGGTGCTGGTGGAGTTCACCGCGGACTGGTGCGGGCCGTGCCGGCAGCTGGCGCCGGTGCTGAGCGCCGTGGCGGCGGAGGAGGGCGACCGGGTCAGGGTCGTGCAGCTCGACGTCGACGCCAACCCGGCGACGGCGGCCGCCTACGGCGTGCTGGCCATGCCCACGCTCATGGTCTTCCGCGGCGGCGAGCCGGTGAAGTCCATGGTGGGGGCCCGGCCCAAGCGGCGCCTGCTCCAGGAGCTCGACGACGTGCTGGAGCCCGCCGCACGGCGCTGACAGCGCTCAGGGACGGGCCGGCAGCCGGGCGGCCAGGTAGGGGGCCGTGCGGCTGCCGGCTGCGCCGGCCACCTCCGACGGCCGGCCGGTCGCGACGACGCGGCCCCCGGCGTCGCCGCCGCCCGGCCCCAGGTCGACCACCCAGTCCGCTCCGGCGATGACCGCCATGTCGTGTTCGACGACGAAGACCGAGTGGCCCGCGTCGACGAGTCCGTGCAGTTGCCGCATCAGCAGCTCCACGTCGGCCGGGTGCAGGCCCGTCGTGGGCTCGTCCAGCAGGTACACGGTGTGTCCGCGGCGGCTGCGCTGCAGTTCCGAGGCGAGCTTGATGCGCTGCGCCTCACCGCCCGACAGCTCGGTGGCGGGCTGCCCCAGCCGCAGGTAACCCAGGCCCACCTCCTGCAGCGTCCGCAGGCTCCGCGCCACGGACGGCACGTCGTCGAAGAACTCCGCGGCCGCGTCCACCGTCATGCCGAGCACCTCGGCGACGTCACGGCCGCGGTAGCGCACCTGGAGCGTCTCCTCGTTGTAGCGGGCGCCGTGGCACCGCGGGCAGGGCGTGTACGTGCCGGGCAGGAACAGCAGCTCCACGGCCACGAAGCCCTCACCCTGGCACGTCTCGCACCGGCCGCCCGCGACGTTGAACGAGAACCGCCCGGCCTTGTAGCCGCGGCGGCGGGCGTCGTCCGTGGCCGCGAAGACCTTCCGCACGGCGTCGAACAGGCCGGTGTAGGTGGCCAGGTTGGAGCGGGGCGTGCGGCCGATCGGCTTCTGGTCCACCCGCACCAGGCGGTCCACCCGCTCCACGCCCTCGGCAACGACGTCCGCCCGCGGGTCGGTCGCGTCGGTCGTGTCGTCGTCGCCGCCGCCCTCGTCGCCGCCGTCCTCGGTGCTCGGGTCTGCCCCGTCGGTGAGGACTCCGGCGAGCACCTGCGTGATCAGCGTCGACTTCCCCGAACCCGACACCCCGGTGACCGCGGTGAACACCCCCAGCGGCAGGTCGACGTCCAGGCCGTGCAGGTTGTGCCGGGTGACGCCGCGCAGGCGCAGCCAGCCGGACGGCTCGCGCGGGCTCCGCCGAGCTGCGGGCCCCGGCCCGTCGTCGAACAGGTACCGGCGGGTCACCGACTCGGCGACCGAGGCCAGAGCGGCCACCGGCCCGCTGTGCAGCACCCGGCCGCCGGCCTCGCCCGCGTGCGGCCCGACGTCCACCAGCCAGTCCGCCCGGCGGACGACGTCCATGTCGTGCTCGACGACGAACACCGAGTTCCCCGCCTCTCGCAGCCGCACCAGCACCGTCAGTAGCGCCTCGGTGTCCGCCGGGTGCAGGCCGGCCGACGGCTCGTCCAGCACGTAGACGACCCCGAACAGGCCGGACCGCAACTGGGTGGCCAGCCGCAGCCGTTGCAGCTCGCCCGGGGAGAGCGTCGGGGTCGTGCGGTCCAGGCTCAGGTAGCCCAGCCCCATCTCGGTGATCACCTCGATGCGGGCCAGGAGGTCGGCCGAGAGCGCACGGGCGACCTGCTGTTGCGGGCCTTCGGCCGCTCCGCCCGTCCCGCCACCGGCGGCGGGCCGCAGCACCTCGGCGAGGCCGGCGAGCGGCATCGCGTTCAGCTCGGCGATGGTCCGCCCGGCGAAGGTGACGGCCAGCGACTGAGGGCGCAGCCGGCTGCCGCCGCAGACCGGGCACACCGAGCTGAGCAGGAAGCGCTCGGCACGTGCGCGCAGCGCCTGGCTCTTGGAGTCGGCGAAGGTGTGCATCACGTAGCGCCGGGCGCTTTGGAAGGTGCCCTGGTAGGGGCGGTGGATCCGGCCCGCCTCCCGCACCGGGTGCACCGTCACCACCGGCTGCTCGTCGGTGAACAGGATCCACTCGCGGTCCTCGGGCGGCAGTTCCCGCCACGGACGGTCGACGTCGTATCCGAGTGTGCGCGTCACGTCCCGCAGGTTCTTGCCGTGCCAGGAGCCCGGCCAGGCGGCGATCGCCCCGTCCTGGATGCTCAGCGACGGGTCCGGCACCATCAGTTCCTCGGTGGCGCGGTGCACCCGGCCCAGGCCGTGGCACTCGGGGCAGGCGCCCACCGCGGTGTTCGGGGAGAAGGCGTCGGAGTCGACCGGTTCGACGCCGGGCGGGTAGCTGCCCGCACGGGAGAAGAGCATCCGCAGCGTGTTCGACAGCGTGGTGACGGTGCCGACGTAGCTGCGGGACGTCGCCGCGCCGCGCCGCTGTGCGAGCGCGACGGCCGGCGGCAGCCCGAAGATCTCGTCGACCTCCGGCGCCCCGACCTGGTGGATCAGCCGGCGGGCGTAGGGCGCGACGGACTCGACGTACCGGCGCTGCGCTTCCGCGTAGATCGTGCCGAAGGCCAGCGAGGACTTCCCCGATCCGGAGACGCCGGTGAAGACCGCCAGCACGTCGCGGGGGATGTCCACGTCGACGCCGCGCAGGTTGTGCTCGCGGGCGCCACGCACCCGCACGTACGGGTCATGGACGGTGTTGCTCATCGTTCTCCGAAACGGCGTCGGGCGTCGTGGGCTCCGAGCGCGGAGACCGGCACCACCAGTATGGCAGCGACGCCCGGCGTGTGGACGGACCCTCAGGCAGGCCGGCGAGGCTTTCTACAGAATTCCCCAACAATTGTAGAAAAGCCGCCTGTTACCACCTCTTGTTCTCCCGGAGCGGCGTGGGCCAGCATTCGGTTGCGTTCGGGCGGTTCACCGATATCCCCCGGAACCCGCCCCGGATCCCCCACTCCAGAAAGGGCAAGGAATGAAGAGATCTGGCAAGTATATCGTCGCCGCCACGGCGGTCGCGCTGCTTGCGGTGCCGGCCACGGGCGTCGCACAGGCCCAGAACACGCACCCCACGACACCGCGTTACCAGCAGCAGATGGTGGCGGCGCTGGCAGACAGTCTGGGCGTCAGCGAAGCTGCCGCCGCCGACCGCCTGGACCACCAGGCTGCACAAGAGAACCGGCTTTCCGGCATGACCAAGAAGGGGAACGTCGAAACAGACGGAGCCTTCTTCGACGACAAGGGAAACCTCATCGTGAACGCCCCCGATGCCCGCACCGCGAAACGAATCGAGAATGCGGGTCTCCACGCCCGCATTCCGGAACACGGCAAGACAGAGCTGACGCGCATCAAGGCGAAGCTGGATGCCAAGGCCGGCAAGAAGACTCCCGAGGGGGTCTCGTCCTGGTCTGTCGACCTGTCCGCGGACACCGTCACCGTCGAGGTCAACGACGCGGACGCTCACGGCACCCGGTCGTTCCTGAAGACGGCCCGGTCCTTCGGCGACGCCGTCCACGTGGTCAAGGGCGCCGAGCCCCTGGAGTCGCAGGCCACGGTCTACCCGGGGAGCCGGATGACATGGACGGACAACACCGGCAGCTGGGTCTGCTCCGTCGGGTTCGGCGCCCGGGACTCCTGGGGTCGGCAGTACCTGGTGTCGGCCGGTCACTGTGTCGCGAGCCTTCCGGACCTGTACTTCGACAACCAGCACTTCGCGACAGGTGTGGACTCGCGCTACCAGCTGGGGCAGCGGAGCGTGGACATGGGCGTCGCCGCGGTGGACCAGGGTGACTCCATAGCCACCGAAGTCGGCACCTGGGGACGCACCGACAGCAACATCGCGGTCGAGGGCAGCCGGCGCGCGCCCGAAGGCGCCGACATGTGCAAGTCCGGTCAGACGACCGGGTGGACCTGCGGCGAGGTCGAGGCCTACAACGTCACCGTCACCTACGTCGACCAGCACGGGGGACCGGACACCGTCGTCAGCGGGCTCGGCAAGTCCACCGTGTGCACGGAGGGCGGCGACAGCGGTGGCGCCTACATCTCCGGCAACCAGGGCCAGGGAATGACCTCCGGCGGCCCGACGGGCCAGAGCTGCGGCGGCGTGTACGGCTCGGGCTCGTCCTACTTCCAGCCGCTGGACGACGCACTCGACTACTACGGGCTGACCCTCAACACCCACTGAGGCCGCAGACCGCGCGGTGGCAGCTCACCCGACCCGGGTGCGCTGTCACCGCATCTGCGCTTCGGGACCACTGTGGAGGCACGTGCTGCGTTCTTCTATGCTGCGTCGCACGCCACATAGGAAGTTCCCTTGGTCGAAGATCCGCATGCGGGCCGACGCAGCCCCGTCCCACCCGACGTCTCGTTCCCGGAAGCGTTCCGCGAAGCGGTGCTCCGGCGCGGACTGAGCCTGGAGCGCGTCCACGACCGGCTGCGGGAACAAGGCATCAGGATCAGCCTGGCCTCTTTGGGGCACTGGCACAGCGGTCGCAGCCGGCCCGAAAGACCGTCCTCTCTTCTCGCGGTCGACGCGCTGGAGGACATCCTGCTGCTGCCGGCCGGCGACCTGCGTTCCCGGCTCGGACCGCAGCGGCCCCGCGGACGGTTTTCCCCGACCTCGGTGGGCGTGCAGCAGTTCTACGGCGCGGACTCCCTCTTCGAACTGGCTCTGGGCAGGGAGGACATCGCCCACAGCGAGGACATCGCCCGGCAGTTCATCCACGAGTCGATACGCCTGGACCGCGACCGCCGCATGTGCGGTCAGTCCGTCTACGAGATCGCGCGCGCCAACCGGGACGGCGTGACACGACTCAGCGACGTGCACTGCCTCGACGAAGCCCCCGCCTCGGTCGACATCGTCGTGCATTCCGGAATTCTCCGCAGAATCGACTTCCAGCCGGACCTGAAGGCCGTGGTCGTCGACGTGTCCTTCGGGCGCCCGCTGCGCAGGAACGAGACGGTCGCCGTCCACTACGACCTGATGTTCACGCCGAAGGGTGAAGCGGCGGTCTGTCACGAGCGCCGCACGCGCGTCAATCTGCGCGGGTACCTGCTGCACGTCTACTTCGATGCCGACGCCGTGCCACTCGCCTGCCAGAGCTACTTCCGCGAGAAGGCCGACGCGACCGCCACCCGGGCCCAACCACTCGTGCTGGACCCGTCCGACAGCGCCCACACGCTCGTCATGCCGTGCCCGGTCGGCGTGCACGGCATGTCGTGGCAGTGGCCGGACTGAGCTC
>DASSBO010000148.1:0-2160 GCA_035698655.1 Streptomyces sp. | reverse complement strand
CATACCCCGACCCCACGATCGCCGCAGATCAGCGCGACAACGGCTCAGACTCCCCATGTGAGCCGAAGCTTCCTTCCGCATTACGCGCGGAGAGAGCCTTGACAACGCCCGCTAACAGCCGGGCCGAAGGTACCCGGCGGGGATAGGGCATAGACACGAACATGCTGGTCAGAGGTCCTTTTCGCTTGGTGGCAGGTGCAGGATTCGAACATGCGTAGGCATACGCCGACGGATTTACAGTCCGCTTCCATTGGCCGCTCGGACAACCTGCCGTTGCCGCGGGCCGGACCCGGGTTTGAGTCGGCCGCAACGAGACGAAAGGATAGCGCAGCAGCGCCGTACGTCAGAATCCGGGAGAGGACCCAGCCATGGCCGACTCGTCGTTCGACATCGTGAGCAAGATCGACCGCCAGGAGGTCGACAACGCACTCAGCCAGGCCGCCCGGGAGATCTCCCAGCGCTACGACTTCAAGGGCACCGGCGCCGAGATCAAGTGGTCCGGCGAGAAGGCGATCGAGATCTCCGCCAACGCCGAGGAGCGCGCGAAGGCCGTCCTCGACGTCTTCAAGGAGAAGCTGATCAAGCGCGACCAGAGCCTGAAGATCCTCGACGCCGGCGAGCCCCGCCAGTCGGGCAGGGAGACGAAGATCAGCGTCGCGCTCCAGGAGGGGATCTCCCAGGAGCAGGCCAAGAAGGTCGGCAAGCTGATCCGCGACGAGGGCCCCAAGGGCGTCAAGGTCCAGGTCCAGGGCGAGGAGCTGCGGGTCACCTCGAAGAGCCGTGACGACCTCCAGTCGGTCATCTCGCTCGTCAAGGGCCAGGACTACGACTTCGCGGTCCAGTTCACCAACTACCGCTGAGCGGTCAGCTGCCACCCGACCACGAGGGCGGCGGCGGAGGCGGCGCCGTCGGTGGGACGGTGGGACCGGTGGACTCCGGAGCGTCCGGCGAGGCAGGGGCCGGCGGCGAGGCAGGGGCCGGCGGCGGCATGCCCGCCGCAGCTCCCGGCGGCGGAGGGACGTTCCCCGGCTGCTTGGCCGTCGTCTGCAGGGCGAGGTTCGTCAGGGCACCGCGCTGCTCCGCCTCCTTCAGCCCAAGACGCACCCGCTCGCGCTCGCCGGGGGGCACCGGCCGTCCGGCCGACTCCAGGTAGGAGAGCACGCCCAGGTCGCGCAGCAGCCGCTCGCCCTGGCCGCCCGCCGCTCCGGGCCCACCCAGCCCGGACCCGGCCAGTGCGGTGTCCGCCTTGGCCGCGAGCTCGTTGGCCGCGGCCTTGGCCTTGTCCATGAACCCCACCCGAACCACTCTCCTCACAATTCGTCAGACCAACGTCCTTGATCTGCCCGGATCGTACGCAGATCGGGCCCGAACTCCTATGGTTGTTCGTCACCCGTCAAGCTGCCCAGGAGGGATCAGTGCCGATCCACGGTTCGTTGTTCACCGACCACCGCGAGAACCAGTCCGCGGACCCGTTCTCGCTGCAGAACAAGAAGATGCTCAAGGTCCAGATGCAGTACGGCCCGGTGTGGGCGCGGACCGGCTCCATGGTCGGCTACCAGGGTGACGTCCGCTTCGAGAACAAGGGCTCGGGCGGGCTCGGCAAGATGTTCAAGCAGGCGATGACCGGCGAGGGCGTCGACCTCATGCAGTGCACCGGCCAGGGAGAGCTCTTCATCGCCGACCAGGCCTCGGAGATCCAGGTGATCTACCTCCAGGACGACGCCGTGTCGGTCAACGGCAACAACATCCTCGCGTTCTCCTCCTCCATCGAGTGGGACATCCACCGGATCCAGGCCCGCGGCGCCGCGATGACCGGAGGGCTCTACAACGTCAGCCTTCGAGGCACCGGCTACGTCGCCATCACCACGAAGGGCGACCCGGTAGCGCTCGACGTCGCCTCAGCGCCGACGTTCGGCGACGCCCAGGCCGTCGTGCTCTGGACCAACGGCGTGACCATGGACATCAAGGTCGACACCGGCGGCATCAAGTCCCTCGTCCGCGGCGGCACCGGCGAGCTGCTCCAGATGGCGTTCGGCGGCCAGGGCTACGTGCTCATCCAGCCCAGCGAGTCCGTCGTCGACGGCAGCCCCCAGCAGAAGTCCTCGGGCGGTGGCGGGCTCGGCGGCCTGCTCGGCGGCTGAGGTACGGCGTCACGCGACC
>DASSBO010000147.1:0-6161 GCA_035698655.1 Streptomyces sp. | reverse complement strand
ACCCCGCCGCGGTCGGCAGGCTCGACTGGCGTCAGTGGCTCACCCTCGCCTCCCTGCTGGCGCTGGTCGTCGGCGCGCTCGGCTTCCAACTCGAGATCGGCTTCCTGGCCCTGGTGGCCGGCGCACTGCTGGCGCTGGTGGACATGAAGCGGCAGGAGAAGGCCGTGGACGGCATCAGCTGGTCCACCCTGCTGCTGGTCGCGGGCATGATGACGTACATCGCGATGCTGGAGAAGGCCGGAATCATCGAGAAGATCTCCCACCACGTGGCCGGCCTCGGCACGCCGCTCGTCGTGGCCCTGGTGCTGTGCTTCACCGTGGCCGTCACCTCGGCCTTCGCCTCCTCCACCGCGATCCTCACCGCGATCATCCCCCTCGCCGTGCCGCTGCTCCTCTCCAGCCACCTGAGCGCCGCCGGGCTGGTCGCGGCCCTGGCGGTGTCCACCACGATCGTCGACACCTCCCCGTTCTCCACGAACGGCGCCCTCGTCCTCAGCAACGCACGCGGCCTGGATGCCCGCCGCTTCTACCGCCAGGTCATCGGCTACACCGGCGGCATCATCGCCGTCGGCCCGGTGGTCGCGTGGGGCGCCCTGGTGGTCCCCTGGTCGTAGCAGCCTGGACGCGCCGGTCCGGACCGCGGAGTGCGATGCTCGTGTCGTGACCCGGAGCCCCGGGCCGGCCTCGACCACAGAAGGAGAGCCCCATGATTTTCATTACGGCGAAGTTCCGTGTGCTTCCGGAGCACGCGGACCGGTGGCCGGAGATCGCCGGCGAGTTCACCCGGGCCACCAGGGCGGAACCCGGCTGTCTGTGGTTCGACTGGTCACGCAGTCTGGAAGACCCCACCGAATACGTCCTCGTCGAGGCGTTCCGCGACGGCGAGGCGGGCGCCGCGCACGTTCAGTCCGCGCATTTCCGTGCTGCGCAGGAGAAGCTGCCGCGCCACCTGGCGGAGACGCCGCGCGTCGTGAACACGACGATCGACCAGGACGACTGGTCCGAACTCGGTGAGATGGCGGTCAAGTAGCGCGGTGCGCAGGGCCGCACGCAGGTGGGCCGGCGGGAGCGGGCACCCATAGAGTGTTCCCCCGACACGTCCGCTCCCCGGGGGGATTCATGAGCCAGCCCCAGTTCCAGCCGCCGCAGTCGGGACAGCCACCACAGCAGCCCCAAGGGCCGCCGCAGCCGCCGCAGTACAACCCGTACGCCGGGCAGCCCGGCGTGCCGCAGCAGCCGCCGATGCCGCCTCAGCCACCGGCCCAGGCGCCCGGTCAGCCGCCGGTGCAGCCCCCGGCTCAGGGGCCCGGCCGGCCCGGCTGGCCGCCGGGGCCGCCGCAGCCCGGCATGCCGCCGCAGCCCGGCATGCCGCCGCAGGGCGGCGTGCCGCCGTTCCCGGCGCAGCCCGGTGCGCAGCAGCCCACGTCCGGCAACCCGGCCGGGGCGTTCGTCCTGGCGCTCCTGGTCTCCTTCCTCATCACCCTGCTCTACGCGGGCGGCAGGGCGGCGGCGCTGGACGTCATCACCAGCACGGCCGCGGCGGTCACCGTCTGGCTGCTCGCCACCGCCGTCAACGGCGCGGTCGTGGGCCTGGTGGCCGGCAAGGTCGGTGGCGGCAGCACCGGTGTCCGGGTCGGCGCCGCCATCGTCGGCGTCCTGGGTGCGTTCTTCGGATCCACCAACGCCATGGTCTCGATGATCATCGCCGGCAACGACTGGTCCAACTTCGTCTGGATGTGGAAGGACGATCCGCTTTTCCCTGCCGTCGCATGGGGGAGCGGCGACCTGTGGTACCTCTCGGTGCTCAGCCTGGTCATCGGGGGCGGTCTTGCCTTCGGCCTGGCGTACGCGGTCGGCAAGCAGCGCCGCTGACGTCAACTCGGCGGCAGGACTTCCGTGTCCGCCCCCTGCGCCGCGTGGCGCAGGGCCGTCGTCAGGGCGGCGACCGACGGGGCGTCGGCGCCGCCCGCCCGCACGGCCACCGAGACCGTGCGGGTCAGCCGCAGCCCGGCCACCTCGACCAGGCGGACGTTTGACGACAGCGGCTCGGCCACCAGCCGCGGCATCAGCGACACGCCCAGCCCCGCCTCGACCAGCGACATGATCACCGTGTAGTCGTCGCTGGTGAAGTCGAGCCGCGGCTCGAACCCGGCCGCCTGGCACGCCCGTTCCAGCACGGTGCGCAGCGCCGCGTCGCTGTGCGGGGCGATCCACGGCTGCCCGGCCAGGTCTGCCAGCGGTACCGTCTCGTCGGCGCCGTCGCCCCCGGGCGGCGGTCCGTCGCCCGGCGGCAGCGCCGCCAGCAGCGGCTCGCGCAGCAGCGGGTGCAGCACCACGCCCGCGTCCCGGATCCGCGGCAGCAGGCTGTACTCGTAGACCAGCGCCACGTCGCACTCGTGGTGCCGCAGCCCGTCGATGCTCGCCTGCGGCTCCGCCTCGTCCAGCACCACTCGCAGGTCCGGATGTGCCGCCCGGCACGCCGCGATCGCCGGCGCCGCCAGCGCGACGGCCGCGCTGGGGAAGGTGCTGAGCCGCACCGTGCCCCGCACGCTCTCGCCCAGTGCGGCGACCTCCGCGCGGGCCCGCTCCAGTTGCGCGAGCACCTGCTCGGTGTGCCCCACCAGCACCCGCGCGGCCTCGGTGAGGATCACCCGCCGCCCGTAACGCACCAGCAGTGCGGTGCCCGCCTCCCGTTCCAGCAGCGTCAGCTGCTGGGAGACCGCCGACGGCGTCAGGTGGCATGCCTGGGCCGTCGAGGCGATCGTGCCGTGTACGGCCAGTTCCCGCAGCAGCCGCAGCCGCCGGACCTCGTAGACCATGAAGAAAAGCTAACGGAGCCCCTCGGAAAACAGCGCTGGTTCTGCTCCACGCGCCGCGCCCACACTGTCGGCATGACAGCCGAACCGCTGCTCGGCGCGCCGGCCCCTGCCCTTCCCCAGGCCGCCGCGCCGGCCGTCGCCGCCGTGTCCCCACAGGAGTACCGCACCCGCATCGCCCGCCTGCGCGAGGCGATGCACCGACGCAGGCTGGCCACGCTCGCGCTGGCCAGCCCGGAGAACGTCCACTACCTGCTCGGCCTGGACCACCTGGGCTACTTCGCCTTCACCCTGCTCGTCGTACCGGCCGACGGGCCGCCGGTGCTCGTCGCGCGGCGCATGGAGCGGCACACCCTCACCGCGCAGGTTCCCGGCGCCCGGCAGGCGTTGTACGGGGAGGGGCAGGATCCGGCGCGCGTCGTCGCGCGGGTGCTGGCCGAGGTCACCCCGGACGGCGGCACCGTCGGCGTCGAGGAGCACTCCATGGCGCTGCCGCCCGCCATCCTCTCCCGCGTCACCGCCGCGCTCCCGGGGCTGCGCCTGCAGGACTGCACCGCGCTGCCCGCCCGGCTGCGGTCCGTGAAGTCACCTGCCGAGACGGCACTGGTGCGGCGTGCCGCCGACGCCTCCGGCCACGCCATGCGCGCAGCGCTGCAGGCCGCCGGCACCGGTGTCAGCGAGCGAACCGTCGCCGCGCAGGCCCAGTGGGCCATGACGGCGGCCGGCAGCGCGCAGCCGGGCTTCGTGCCGCTGGTGCGCTCCACCGAGCGGCTCGCGCAGGAACACGTCACCTGGTCGGAGCACGAACTGGCCGACGGCGAGGGGCTGTTCGTCGAGCTGTCCGGCTGCGTGCACCGCTATCACGCGCCGATGAGCCGCACCCTGTACTGCGGGCACGCCGCGCCCGGCGCCGGGACGGCCGCCGCGGCGGCACTGGCCGGGCTGGACGCGGCACGCGCCGCGCTGGTGCCCGGCGCGGCGACCGGCAGCGTGTACGCCGCCTGGGCCGGGGCCGTCGCCGCCGTGACCGGCCGCCGGCCGCGCCGGCACCACTGCGGCTATCTCACGGGCATCGGTTTCCCGCCCAGCTGGGTCGGCGGCGGCACCGTCCCCGGCATCCGCTCCGGCGGACGGACCAGGGTGCGGCCCGGCATGGTCTTCCACCTCATGTCGTGGGTCGAACACCCCGTCGGACACGTCGTATCCGACACCGCGCTCGTCACCGACAGCGGGTGCGAACTGCTCACCGACGCACCGCGCGAACTCATCGTCACCTCCTGACCCGCCCCGCCGTTTCCCGGAGGACCCATGCGCATCACCGCCGTCCGTGCCACGCCCGTGGCCGTCCCCTACCGCACCGACGAGGTGTGGGCCTTCGGCCGGCGTGCCGGGCTCGTCTCCGTCCTCGTCGAAGTCGACACCGACGAGGGCCTGACGGGGCTGGGGGAGGCCGCCGCCTACCCGTCCGCCGGCATCGTGCTCGGCGCACTGGAGTCGATGGAGCCGCTGGCCGTCGGCAGCGACCCGTTGCGCATCGAACAGCTCGTCCAGCGCATCGACGTCGTCGGCACGTGGCACCACGTCGGCTTCTCCAGCCCGGCCGCCGCGGCGCTGGAGACGGCCTGCTGGGACCTGCTGGGCAAGGTGAGCGGACAGCCTGTCCACGCCTTCTTCGGCGGCCGGTTCCGCGACCGCGTCGAGTTCTTCCACTACGTGGCCGCCGCCGACCCGGCGGCGGTGCGGGCGGAGGGCAGGCGCGCCGCGGACGCCGGGTTCGGCGTGTGCTACCTGAAGGTCGGCGGCGACGACCCGGCCGTGGACGTCGAGCGGGTCGCGGCGCTGCGCGAGGGCGCCGGGCCCGGCCTCGGCATCCGGATCGACGCCAACGAGGCCTGGTCGCCCGGCGCGGCGGTGCGTGCGGTGCGGGCGATGCAGGAGTACGGGCTGGAGATGGTCGAACAGCCCGTCTCCGGGCGGAACCTGCCGGAGATGGCGTATGTACGGAGCCGGCTGGAGGTGCCGCTGCTGGCCAACGAGGCGTCCTGGACGCGCGCTCAGCAACTCGCCGTCCTGCAGCAGGGGGCCGCCGACGCCGTCTCCGTCGACCAGCAGATGGACGGCGGGCTGCTCAACCTCAAGCGTTCGGCCGGGATCTGCGCCGCGGCCGGGCTGCCGGTGGTCAAGCACAGCCTGGGCGAACTGGGCGTCGCGCAGGCCGCCGCCGTGCACGTCATCGCCTCGACGCCGAACTTCCGCTGCGCCAACCAGGGTTATGGCGCGCTGCTGACGGACGACGTGGTGCGCGGCACCTTCGGCGGGCGGCTGGAGCACTACGAGGACGGCTGCCTCCCGGTGCCCGACGGGCCGGGACTGGGCGTCGAGCTGGACCCGGAGAAGGTCGCCCGTTACGCGGAGCTGTACCGCACCTCGGCCGCGGACTTCTCCTTCCACGACCCGGACGCCCTCCGCAAGGCACCGGCGCTGCCCAAACGCTAGTGCGCGGAGGGCCGTTCAGTGTGGCTGCGTGGTCAGGCCGGGCGGGCCGGGACGATCTCCGGTCGCGGTTCGCCGGACGCGGCGATCCGGTCGGCCAGCCGCACCCGCATTTCCTCCCGCACCGCGGTGTACGCGGGGTCCTCGGCGAGGTTGGTGAGCTCGTGCGGGTCGGCGTCCAGGTCGTAGAGGTAGCGCTCCACGTACCGGTCGGCGGCCGCGTCGTGCCACGGGTCGGCGTCCGGGGCGACCACGCCGTACTTCCAGCGGTCGGTGCGCAGCGCGCGTCCCAGTTCGCTCTCGCTGATCTGGATGAGCACCTCGCGCTGCCAGTCCCGCCCGTTCTCACCGCTGATCAGCGACGGCAGCGGCAGCAGGGAGCGGCCCTGCATCCCGTCGGGCACCGGCAGTCCGGCGGCCGCGAGCAGGGTGGGCGGCAGGTCGACGTGGCTGACCAGGTGCGGCAGCCGCACCCCGCCGGTCAGGCCCGGTCCGTGCAGCACGGTCGGGACGCGGATCGAGGCGTCGTGGAGGCTGCGCTTGTACTCGTCGTTGCGGGTCTTGAAGTGGCAGCCGTGGTCCGAGGTGAACAGCACGACGGTCTCGTCCAGTTGTCCGCTCTCCTCGAGCGCGTCGAGCAGCGAGCCGAGCACCTCGTCCAGGCGGCGGACCATGCCGTGGTAGCCGGCCAGGCTCTCCTTGGCGTTGCCGCCGCCGAGGGCCGCCAGGTCCGGGGGCGTGTAGGCGTCCTCGTAGCGCTCGGCGTAGCCGTCGGGCGCCGGGTAGTCGTCGCGTGAGTTCTGGTGATGGGGCTCCAGGAAGGACAGGAACAGGAAGAACGGGTTCTGCCGT
>DASSBO010000146.1:0-8277 GCA_035698655.1 Streptomyces sp. | reverse complement strand
GTGGTGTCGATCGTGGTGACCAGGGCCGGGTCCTGCGCCTGGAGGAACGGGCGCAGGGCGGCGATGGCCGACCGGGACCCCTCGAAGTTGGCCTCGAAGTCCCACAGGTCGGTGTGGCTGTAGCGCTCCTCCTCGCCGGTGACCTTGCCGGTGGCGACCTCGTCGAGCAGCTCCTTGGCGCCGTTGGCCATGCTGGTCGGGGTGATCTCGGCCTTGCCGACGCGCTGCTGCCAGTCCTTCAGGTCGGTGATGAGCCGGTCGGCCAGCTTCTTCTCGTCGGAGCCGATCTCACCCTTCTTCCACAGCGCCTTCTCCAGGCGGTGCCAGCCGGTCCACTTCTGGCCCTCGGCCAGGCCGTCCTCACGGACGTCGACCTTCGGGTCGATGTCGCCGAAGGACTCGGCGACCGGCTCGGTGCGCTCCCAGCCGATCCGGGAGGGGGCGTAGGCGGCCTTGGCGGCCTCGACGTCACCGGCCTTGACGGCGTCGGCGAACTTCTTCGCCTTGGGCAGCGTCGCGTCGGCCTGTTCCTGCACGTAGGTGCGGTAGGCGGCGACGGCCTTCTCCAGGCGCGGGTCGGTCTTCGCGGTGGCACCGTCACCGGTCGCGGTGACCTGCTGCCGGATGCCGTGGCCCTTCATGCCGGGCTTGCAGGCGATCTCGTAGTCGCCCGGCTTGACCTGGGCGGTGATGGTGGCGGAGGTGCCGGGCCCGATGTTCTCCCGCTCGGTGACGATGCGGTCGCCCTTGGCGTAGACGTAGACCTCGGTGACCTTCGATCCGGTGTTCTGCACGGCCAGCTTGATGTGGCCCGCGGGGAACTCCTTGTCGGAGACCTTGCAGGCGGTGTCGGACGCGGTCACCTCGATCGCGCCGTCGCCGCTCTTGGCCTCGCTCTTCTGCGCGCATCCCGTGACGGCGGCACCCAGCGTCGCGAGCACGGCGACGGCACAGGCTGGTCGGACGGCACGCATCAGGACACTCCTCGGATCGGAAGACTCGGACTTAGGCGAACCTAACCTATCTGAGCCTTACCTCACCAGAGGGCCTCCACCCCGTGATGTGCCTCTCACCGGGGGGCGGTTCGGCGTGGGTTGTCTGCTTTGTCAGTGGTGCCGGCGACGGGCGAGCCAGACCGGGTTGGTCATCGCCGCCATCGGACCGGGCAGCGGCGACGACTCGCCGCCGGGTGCCGGACGGCGCACCTCGGCACGCACGTACGTCGACTGCGCGGCGGTCGTGCGCCACGTGACGGCTCCGGAGTCCGGGACCGGCTCGGCGTGCATCAGACCCTCGTCGGTCCACAGGTGCGCCGTGGCGCCCTCGGGCGCGCCGGTCACCTCCAGCCGCACGGCGACCGGTGCGTCGTCCGCGACGTCCAGTCGCTCGCCGATCCCGGCGTGCTCGCCGTGCGGCCCGGACGCGGCCAGCCGCACGCTGATGTGCGCGGACTCGGCGACGTAGCAACGGCCGCGCCGGATCCCCTCCAGCAGGGCCGGCCGGGTCAGGTCCTCGGCCTGGACGACCGTCTGCGGCAGCCCGACGTCCTGCCCTTCGCGGTGCGCGTCGCTGTTGCCCATGGCCGGCAGCCAGTCGTCGTCGGTCACGAGCATGTTGTCCCAGGCGGCCAGCGACAGTTCGTCGTCGGCCGTCCACGGGCCGTTCCACACCTCGACGGCGTCGGCGTGCGCGTACCCGGACTTCCACTGGCAGGCCACGAACGGGCAGTGCGGGTGCGCGGGAACGACGAGACCGCCGGCCCGGCGGATGCGCCGGGCGAAGTGGGCGAACTCCCCGTCGCGGGCGCGGTAGCGCCAGTCGACGAAGGTGTCCGGATCGGTGCCCAGCGCCAGGTAGTGGCCGTTGCGGGTGGTGGCCTCCTCGCCGAGCAGCACAAGGAGGTCGTCACCCCACAGGCCGTCCCAGGCGGGGTGCGCGGAGGTCGTGTTGTGGTCCGTGCTGGTGAGGAAGTCCAGACCGGCCGCGCGGGCGGCGGCGGCCACGTCCGCCGGGGTGCGCTTGCCGTCGGAGTGCACGGTGTGCAGGTGGCAGTCCCCGCGGTACCAGGCGCGGCCGCGGCCCTTCGCCCGTTCCGGCGGGTAGACCGGCTTCGGCGTGTGCCCGGGGGCGCCGGACCGCAGGGTGACTGTCACCTCGTAGGCCAGTCCCTGCGGCGCGACGGTGTACGGGCCGAGGACGACGTGCCAGGTGCCGGCGCGCACCGGCCCGGCCAGGTAGCCGGGGGTGGCCTGCTCGGCGCTGATCGCGAACTCGGTGCGGGCACCGCCGGACCAGCCACGGAAACCGCGGCCGCCAAGCCGGGTGCCGCGCTCGTCGAACATCCCGATGTCCAGGGCGTTGCCCGGCGTCCCCGGCGGCACCTCCGGCTTGTCGTAGCGGTAGGAGACCGCGATCTCCCGGGTGCCGTCGGGCACTTCGACCGGCAGGTACACGTAGTCGGGCGCGCCGGCGGGCAGCCGGCCGCGCACGGTGCGCGCCGTCTCCCCCGCCGTCCCGCCGCCCGTCCCGGCGTGCGCGAAACTCACCGGCTCCAGGGTCAGCGCACCGACCACCCCGGCCCCCGCGGACAGCAGGAGCACCTCACGCCGGTTCATCGGCTCCTCCGTCCGTCAGCCCTGCATGTCGTCGGCGAAGTCGGACTGGCACTGCTGCTGTTCGGCGGTGGTGCTCGCGTGCTGGAGGCAGTCCTGGAGGTTCTTGAACTCGTCGGAGTTCAGCAGCGACACGCCGGCCACGATGATGACGGCGGAGACGATCAGCCCCAGCAGGCCCAGGATGCCGCCGATGAGGGACATGGTGCCGTTGGTCGCCTGACCGCGACGGCCGCGACGGAAGCCGACGATGCCGAGGATCAGACCGATCAGGCCGAGCACGATGCCGCCGATGATGGTCCAGAACAGCAGGACGGCGAGGATGCCGAGCACGAGGGCGGCGATTCCGATGCCGTTTCGCGGGCTCGCTGCCGCGCCGGGCTCGGGTCTGTAGGCGGGGGCGCTTTCGTAGGCGGACATGGCGGGTTCCTCCGTCGAGCGGTGTGCGGTTGTCTCCGTGAGGAGGTCTGCCCCGGACGGCGGCACCCATGCGCGGCCGCCGCTAGGGGGTGTCGCGGCGGCGGATCAGCCAGGCGGTGGCCGCGGCGAGAACCACGACGTAGGCGAGCAGGACGAGCGTGGCCGTGGCCGGACTGCTGACGGAGACGACGCCGGGCACGCTGCTCGGGGGCGCACCCGCCGGGGCGAGCGCCGAGGCCAGTGAGCCGCCGTTCGGGCCGATCAGGAGCTGCTGGAGCACCTTCAGTCCGGACACCATCCCCACGATGCCGGAGACCAGGTTCTCCACCGCCAGCAGCCAGACCAGGCCGACACCGATGGCCGCGCCGGTGCCGCGGAAGAGGACGGCGAGGAAGGCGCCGAGGGCGGCGGCAGCCATGGACACCAGCCAGCCGGCGCCGACGCCCTGGAGGACCGTGAGCGGCCCGGGCCACTGTGCGGCGCGGCCGGCCGCCAGCGCGATGAGGGCGCTGGCCGCCGCCGTGACGGCGGTGACGGCCAGCGTGATCCCCAGCAGGACGAGCGCGGTCGCGGCGAACTTGCCGAGGACCACGGGTACCCGCCCGGGCCGCTGGATCAGCAGCGTGTTCCACGTCCCCCAACGGTACTCGCCGCCGAACAGCACGGCGCCCAGGATGAGCATCATCGCGCTGCCGAACATGGGATACAGGCTCGCCGTGCCGGCGACGAACCGGTCCGGCAGCACGCCGGCGAGGAGTTGCCCGGGATCGTCGCCCGAGTCGGCCGGCTTCCCCCGCACCGCGAGGTAGACGATGTACGGGACGAGCATGCCGAAGACGGCGGCGAGTGCCGTCCAGGCGCCGCCGACGATCCACACGCCGGGACGCTTCCGTGCGGCCAGGAGTTCCGCGTGCAGCAGGCTCATGCCGTCACCTCGTCCAGTCGGTCCGCGCTCGCGGCCGGGTCAGCGGTCAGTTCGAAGAAGGCGTCCTCCAACGTCACGCGGGTCCGCCGCAGTTCGAGCACATCGACGCCGTTCTCGACCAGGGCGCGGTTGACGGACGCGGAGGCCTGTGCGTCGGCCGCGACATGCAGCAGGCCGTCGTCGTCCCGGGTGACACCGCGGACCTCCGGCAGGGTGTGCAGCACCCGCTCGGCCCGGGCCGGGTCGGCGGCGACGATCTCCACGCCGCCGCCCGCGGTCCGGTCCCGCAGTTCCTGCACGGTGCCCTCGGCGACCAGCCGGCCCTGCCTGATGACGCCGACACGGTCACAGATCTGCTCGACCTCGGCGAGCACGTGGCTGGAGAGCAGCACGGTGCGGTGGGCGCTGCGCAGCCGCGCGACGAGTTCCCGCATGCCGACGACACCGGCCGGGTCGAGCCCGTTGGTGGGTTCGTCGAGGATGAGCAGTTCCGGGTCCTTCAGCAGCGCGGCGGCGACGGCGGTGCGCTGGCGCATGCCGAGGGAGCAGGAGCGGAAGGACGTGCCGGCCCGGGCCGTCATGTCGACCTCGGCCAGGGCATCGTCGACGCGGCCTGCCGGCACGCCCGCGTAGTGGGCGAGGAACCTCAGGTTGTCGCGGACACTCAGGTGCGGGTAGAGCGCCGGTGCTTCGATGAGCGCACCGAGCCGGGACAGCCCCGCGCTGCTGCCGGGCGCGTGCCCGAGGACGACCGCCTCACCGGACGAGGGTCTGACCAGTCCGACGAGCATCCGCATCGTGGTGGTCTTGCCGGAGCCGTTGGGGCCCAGGAAGCCGTACACCTCGCCGCGTCCCACCCGCAGGTCCAGTCCGAAGACCCCGGCGTCCGCGCCGTAGTCCTTGGTCAGCGACCGGGTGCGGATCGCCCACTCATCGTCCATCTGGTGCCTTCCGTGTCGTGCTTGTGCGGTGTCGTGCGAGGAAGACCACGACCACCAGGGCGATTGCGGTCTCCGCTGCCAGGATGACGATCGCGCCGGTGGATCCCGTCCACTGGCGGAGGGTGCCGTACCACAACCGCATCAGCAGTGCGTAGCCCGCGGCGAAGGCCACGCAGGCGGCGGCGCCGTACGCGGTGTGCACGGTGACGTCCCCGCGCCGGTAACCGTCTCCGCCGGCCCGGCGGGCACGGGCGGCCCAGAACCGCCAGGTCTGGCGGCCGAGTTCCGTGCGGTCCAAGGCGTGTTCGAGCATGGCCTGCCCGTCCAGGCCGAGGAAGGGCAGCAGCGCGACGAGTGAGCCGCCGCTGCCGAAGAGGACCACGGCGGCGAGGACGGCGCTCGGCGCGCCGCTGTGCGGGAGGAGCGTCCAGACCAGGGCGAGGGGCGCCACGAGCACCAGCACGGCGTGACAGCCGGCGTAGGCGGTGCCCACGCGGGCGGCGCGGCCGGGGAAGAGCATGACGTCGTCGGTGCGGCAGTACGGGATCAGCAGCGGGAGCCGCCAGCGCACCCCGATCTCGCTCACCCGGCCCCCGAAGTACCGGCAGGCCACGCCGTGCGCCAGTTCGTGGAGGGCCGTCAGGGACCACGCCAGGACGAGGAAGAGCGGCACGGCCACGGGCCACGGCGGCCGGTGACCGGTGGCCGCGGTCAACGCCGCGAGGTGCGTCCACACGTAGACCTGGCCCGCGAGGGCGATCAGCAGGCACAGCGCCACGGCCGGCGGCCGGAAGACGACGCCCAGCGCGCCGGCCAGCCGGCCGCACAGCCGGTCCGGGCGGGTGAGCACCCAGCGGCGGCTGTACCAGGTGCCGGGACCGGTGCGGCGCGCGTCCCGTTCCTCCCGGGCCGCCCGCAGCCGCTCCAGCACCGTCTCGTCGGTGTACCCGTCGAGCAGTTGGTAGCGGCCGAGCATGGTGAAGATCTGCTGCCGGCTGTCGGGCCCGAGGACCTTGCCGAAGGTCTCGGCGTAGGCGTGGCCGATGTCGTCCATGGTGTGCTCGCCGTCCATCAGACGCAGCACGAAGTGCTCCCGGTCGCCGATGCGGTAGGTGCAGCCGGTCAGCCGGTCCGTGACGCGGTGCACGGTGCGGGGCCCGCAGCGCAGGCCGGGCCCGAGCGTCACCCCGGCCCGCAGCCGCGGCCGGGAGACGGCGGTGGTCACGCCGCCTCCTCGTCGGCGGCCTCGAGCAGGGCCTTGCGCAGGACGTAGGACAGGTAGATCTCGTCGAGGATGCTGACGCCCAGCCGGTTGTTGGTCATATGGACGTAGGAGCTGAGGACGACGGCCAGGGCATCCTGCGGGTCCTCGGGGGCCACGTCGTCGCGGAAGGTGACCTGTCCGGCGCGGGTCAGGTCCACGACGGCGTCGCGCAGTTCGACGGCGTGCTCGATCCAGGCGCGTTCCTGCGGGGTGGGGGCCGCCCCCGGCAGGCCGCGGACGCTGTCGCGCACCTGGGCGGCGCGGTGGACCAGGCGGTCGCGCATGCGGAGGTAGGAGGTGTCGAACTTCTCGTGCTGGCCCTCGCTGGACTCCTGGTAGGAGGTCTCCCACATGGTCCGGTAGCGGGTGAGGAAGCCGGCGACCGCGGCTTCGTCGGGCAGGAAGGCCAGGCACAGGGCGAGCATGAACTGCGCGGACTGCCCCAGCAGGGCGGTGCGCACGTGCACGTTGGTGGTCGCCAGCAGGTCCAGGACGAGTTCACTGGAGCGCTGGAAGTGCGACTCGGCCAGTTCCATGGCGAGCGGGCCGCCGTAGCGGGAGTACTCGCGGTCGTAGGTCATCAGGTGGACGCTGTTGTTGTCGCGGAAGGGCATGGCGCCCTCGGGCCCGTAGTCGGCGTCCCACTGCTCCTGGCTGTACTCGGCGAGGTACATGTTCTTGTACAGGTCGCCGCTGGCGTTGCGGTCCTCCTCGTAGAGGGCGGGCCTGCGCAGCAGGTAGGCGGCGAGCCGTTCCTCGGCGGTCCTGCGGACCACGCCGGCGTGTTCGGGGGCGCTGGGCAGCAGCCGCAGCCGGACGTGCGGGCCCTCCAGCCAGTAGCGGATGAAGAACCACTTGGCGAGCAGGCCCGCCTCGCGCAGCTCAGTGGCCAGCGGCCCCACACAGTCGGTCAGGACCGGGTTGGCGTTGGCCGCGTAGAAGACGTGCAGGGCGATCCATTCGTTCTTCTCGGTCATCACCGCTCCGTCTCCATGGTGGTCCGCGGGGCCGCGGCGGCCATCTCCACGGTGAGTTCGCCGACCCGCACGCCGTCGTCGGCACCGACGGTGAGTGCACCGGGCCCGGGCAGCATCTCGGTGAGGACGACGGTGGAGGTGGTGCCGCGCGCCGCCGTCTCCAGCAGGTTCACGCACATCTGCGAGTCGAAGTCGACGTACTGCGGCTTGTGTTCGCCGCCCAGTGCCGCGAACACGCGTCTCGGCAGTCCCCGTTCGCGCTGCCAGCGACGCCAGGCCAGCAGCCGTGCCGCGTCGTTCGCGCCGGCCGGGTGGGCGGGCAGCTCGTCCGGGGGGATGCGCCAGGTTCGGCGCTGGAGCACCAGGTCGCCCAGCCGGATGCGCGGCAGGGCGGCCGCGCCCTCGCCGGCCAGGCCGGTGCCGGACCACAGGTCGAGCTGCACGAGGTGGGTGGGCGAGAAGTTCAGCAGTACCTGCTGCACCTCGGGAAGCGCCATCGGCAGCAGGAACCCGAGGTAGACGGGGATCACCTCCTTGCCGAGCCGCCGCGAGCGCAGCAGCAGCCGGTCGGTGCCGGCGTCGTGCTCGATGACCAGGTCCTCGACGGGGAGCTGTTCACCGGCCGGCCGGAAGCTGGTCTCGCCGGGGCAGACCAGCTCGTAGGGGGTGACGACGGGGTGCAGGTTGAGGTTCGTCGCGTCGTAGCCGCCGCGCAGTTCGGCGAACACGGCGCCGTCGGGCGCCGTCTCCTCCAGGGTGTCCCGCAGCGTCGCGGGCAGTTCCGCGTCGAGGAGGTGGGCGAACCGGGAGAACATCAGCGTGAGGCCTGAGTAGACGCGGTTGACGACGGCCAGCGGCGCGCGGGCGGTCCCGGCGAGCTGCAGGAAGAAGGACAGCGACCGGACGGCGGGCTGCTGCTTCGGCAGGTGCGCGGTGACGGCGTCGAGGAAGGCGTCGTCGAGCCGGAGTTCGCTCTCCGGCCCGATGCCCGCCGCGGCACGGTCGGCCATGCGGCGGGCGATCTCGGCGGCGACCTGCGCGCGGGCGGCGTCGATGCCGGTGATCTCCTGCTGCCGGAACCAGTTGTCGTACTGCTTCGGTTCGCTGCCGTCGAACCGCTGGTGACGCATGAGGCGCT
>DASSBO010000145.1:0-8842 GCA_035698655.1 Streptomyces sp. | reverse complement strand
CGCGCCGTACTTCGCCGGCGACACGGTGGACATCGTGCTCGCTGAGGTGTTGGTGGAACGGGAGCGTCATGATCTCCCGGCCCGCCTGCTCGGTCACCGGTAGCGGCCTGTGCCATCGGGCGAACGCCGGTTGCAGGTGGTTGGGCGGGTAGTGCGTGCCGACGCCGATACCGTGCTTCCGAAGGCTGCGGAAGACGCGGTCGCGGCCGCGGTGAACGCGCACGGCGCACAGGTGCGGCACGGACAGGTTCGCATCGACGTCGACCAGGGCGAGGCCGTCGGTGCCGGCGAGGGCAGCGGCGTACGCACGCCACAACTGTCGCCGCTTGGACTCTGCCTCGGTGAGATGGTCGAGCTGGGCGAGGCCGATGGCGGCGTTTAGCCCGGACATCTGCACCCGCATGCCGAAGTCGTTGACGGTGTAGGTGGTCGCCTCGGCCCGCCAGGCGGCTGACTCGATGATGCCAAGGCTACGCAATCGTCGGCAGGTGTCGGCCTCCATCGGCGTGCGGGGCACCACCATGCCGCCCTGGCCGCAGGTGAGGTTCTTGATAGGGCCGAAGGAGAAGCAGGTGAGAACATCGGTCGCGCCCACGCGGCGGGTGTCCTGGTGCGAGCCGAAGGCGTGCGCGGCGTCCTCCACGATGGTGACGCCGTACTCGTCGAGGACCGGTCGGATCGAAGAGAGGTCGACGGCCCGACCTGCGTAGAGGACGGGGATTACAGCGCGGGTCGCCGGGGTCAGGGCGTCGAGCACGGCTGCACTGTCGATGCACAAGGTGCGCGGATCGATGTCGATGAAGCGAGGTCTGGCGCCGGTGGCGACGATGGCTTGGATCGTGGCGCAGAAGGTGAACGAGGGGACGATCACCTCCTGTCCGGGGCCGAGGCCGGCTGCCAGCAGCGCGACGTGGAGAGCTGCGGTGCCGGAGGCGACTGCGACGGTATCCGGCACACCGAGAAGCGAGGCCACGCGTGCCTCGAATTCCTCCGTGGCCGGACTGTGGTTGTACTGGCCGCCGCGGAGCGCGTCGACGAGCGAGGCCCGCTCGGGTCCGTAGAGGTAGGGGCGTGCGTTGTCGGAGACCCCGGCCGGTGCGGTGCGGGTCATCGTGCGTTCCCTTCGCTGGTCGTCAGTGTCTCGGTGTACTTCGTGAGCGTGACGTCCGGCTTGTAGCTCAGCCGGTCGTGGTCGACGGGCTGGTGGAACAGGCCGCGGAGCAGCTGCCCGACGTAGTCGGCGCCGGCGGCCTCGGTGGCGGGGAAACCCCCGCCGACTCGGGCGTTGGCCTCGGTGATCAGGACGCGGCCGGGGCCTTCCTGTTCGCGGATGAAGCCCTGCACGCAGCACGCCCCCGTCAAGCCGGTTGCGGTGAGAGTGGCCCGGACCCACCCCTCCACCTCGGGGTCACAGAAGGTGCGGGAGACGACAGCCAGCCCGCCCTTGATCAGCAACCGCCGGCGCAGCATCACCGATGCCCGGCCCGCGCGGTCGACGATGCAGTCTGTGGTGAATTCATGACCGGCGATGTACTCCTGGATGATCGGGGCCGGGACAAGGTCGCACAGGATGCGTGCTTGTTCTCGGGTACGGCACACGTGGACGCTCTTGGCGCCTTGGCCATGCCGCGGCTTGACGACGAGCGGTCCGTCGGGCGCATGGCTGATCTCATGGGGAAGGACGGTGCGTGGTGCCGGGATGCCGTGCGCGGCGAGCACGTCGGCGAACCGGGCCTTGTCGCCGCACGCCTGGATCGCTTCACGTTCGGGTAGCCAGGTCGTCACCCCCAGGTCGGCGAGAGGGCGGCGCAGACTGAGTAGTTGGGGAAGCTCTGCCTCGACTGTCGACAGCACGGCATCGGGCCGGGCTTTCGCGCAGAGCCGCAGCATGGCGGCCCGGTACCGGGGTTCACCGGCTGGGGCGACGTGGTGCGCGGTGACCTCGGGGAGGTGCAAGCCTGGAGCGTACGGGTCAGAGTCGGCAACGAGCACATGGCAGCCGAGCCGCTGGAGGCTGCGGGCGAGGTCAAAGCCGGGGGCTCCTCCGACGCCTGTGACGAGGATGCGTTTCGGCATAGCGGTCACCGCTCCGCTCGCTCAGGGGTGCCGGTCGCGGATGCGGCGGCCAGCGGGTTGCGCATGAGCGGCGCCCACCGATCTGGGCTGCGGCGGTACCAGTCGGCAGTCTCGGCCAGACCTTCCGCGAAGTCCTTCACCGGCCGGTAGCCGAGGTTGTGGGCTGCCTTGTCCCAGATCATCGAGTAGCGGATGTCGTTCGCCGGCCGGTCGGGTACGTAGGTGACCGCGTCCCAGGAGGCGCCGCAGACGCGGAGGATGGCGTCGGTCAGCTCTCGACTGGAGAGGTCAGTGCCGCCACCGAGGTTGTAGACCTGGCCGGGGACGCCGCCGCGCAGGACTTGCTCGATGCCCGCGCAGTGATCCTCGACGTGCAGCCAGTTCCGCACATGCTCACCGCGGCCGTGAAGGGTCACCGGCTCGCCCTGCAGGAGGCGGGTGACGAACAGCGGGATAATCTTCTCCGGGTGCTGGTACGGCCCGTAGTTGTTCGAGGAGCGGGTCACACACACCGGCACGCCGTAGGTCTGGTGGTAGCTCAGCGCAACGAGGTCGGCAGCGGCCTTCGACGCAGCATACGGAACGGAGGGCCGCAGCGGGTACTCCTCTGTCGCGGCGCCCTCGGGGAGCGGCCCGTAGACTTCGTCCGTGGAGACGTGCACGAACCGCTGGGTGCGGTGTCGCATCGCGGCGTCGAGGAGGGTCTGTGTGCCGTGCACGTTCGTCGACAGGACCGCGCCGGCGGCGAAGAACGAACGATCGACGTGGGACTCGGCGGCGAAGTGCACGATGACGGTGTGCTGCTGCACGAGACGGTCGACCAGCTCGGCGTCGAGGATGTTGCCCTGGACGAACGTCAGCTTCTCGCTGAGAAACGCGGTGCCCAGATTCTCGATGTGGCCGGCGTAGGTAAGAGCGTCAAGCACGGTCATGCTCGAGACGTCCTCCGCTTGGAGGATGAGCTTGACGAAGTGGGAACCGATGAATCCGGCACCGCCGGTGACGAGCACGTGTTCCATGAATGTGCCTCCCAAGGGCGAAGGAGCTGGCGCCCGGCTGATCGCCGGGCGTGGCATCACCATGTCGCCGGTTCCCGGCCGTTGGGAGGCGTCCGCAGTGCGCCCGCACACGCTGTGCGGATCCCGCACGCCGTGTGCGCCCGTGCGCCCTGACGGGCCGTCCGAATTGGCACTAACGTCATGGTCCCCAGCTGCGTAAGAGGGCGCCTATGGACGGCATGAGGTCAGCGGAAGAGGTCGGGGCCGAACTGCGCGGAGCGAGATGCCGCGCCCGGCTCACGCAGACGGAGGTGGGCCGACGGATCGGTTACTCGGCGTCGGCCGTCTCCCGCGTCGAGACCGGACGCATGCGGCTGCCCTACGATCGGCTACTGCCCTGGGCCGGGCTGCTGGGCATCTCACTCGACAGGCTGACCGGGACTCCTGTCCACGGCCGGGGCACGCTCGATACGGTGGAGCGCCCAGCGGACGAGGAGGAAGCGGTGCGTCGTAGGGAACTGCTCACTGGGGCGCTCGCCGCCGGAGCCGTTGTTGCCGGTGCCGCCCCGGCTGGCGCTGCGGAGTCGGCGGACCCGGCCGCCCGCCTCGAAGAGGCCCTGTTCCGCCTGCCGTCTTCCGGGCCGGTCCCGCTCACGCGGCTGACGCAGGAGACCGCGCAAGCTCGGACCGACTACTGCGCCGCCCGCTACACCCGGCTTGGCCGGGCGCTCCCCGGCCTTCTCGCGGCGGCGACAGCGACGCGTGAGACCTCGACAGGGCGGGCGCGAGAGCTGGCAAGTGTGATCCTCGCGCGTGCCTATGTGCTGGCCGCCGAGCTGGCGCTCAAGCAGCACAGCGACATGGCATGGGTCGCTGCCGACCGTGCGCTGACCGCGGCGCGGGCCAGCGGATACCCGGTCCCCGTCGGTGAGTCCTCACGCGTTCTGGCGATCACCATGCGGCGCTCGGGCAGCGGTCCGGCTGCGGTGCGACTTCTCACCCGGGAGGCCGCGGATCTTGACCCGGCTCAGGAGAAGACCGGCGCGGTGCGTACGACGCTGATGCTGACGGCCGCCTACACCGCGGCGAACGGTGGGGACCGGACGTCGGCGCTCGACCTGCTCGACGAAGCGGCCGAGGATACCGAACGGCGCGCCGCCGTGCGCGGACTGTTCACTGTGGATGCGACCCGCACCCAGGTGGACGTCTATCGGATCGGCGCACTCAACGCGCTCGGCACTCCCGACCAGGGGGTGGAGACGGCTCAGCGGCTGGACATCGACCGTATGCGCACGGCCGAGCGACGCGCGCGGGCGTGGACGGACACCGCCCGCATGTGGCACGCGCTCGGCGACGCCCCGCAAACCTTTGTGGCATTGCGGCGGGTGGAGCAGGAAGCACCGCAGGAGGTGCGGCGGCCGGCGCTGCGGGCACTGACCGCCGACCTGCTCTATGCCAGAGCGCGGGTGCCGGGCGTGCGGGAGTTCGCGGCCCGCACGGGCGCACTCCCCAGCTGAGCAGGCCACGTGCTGCCGGGGCCGTGGCGGCCCGCCCTACGGCTCGGGATGGACCTGCAAGCTTCCGCGGCGAGCGGGTCCCGGGGCGGGGTCAGGGCTGGAGCAGGCGGCGGGGGCCCGGGCCCTGTTCGGCCAGCACGTCGTTCGGGTTGACCAGCGTGCACCTGTCGAAGGACAGGCAGCCGCAGCCGATGCACTCGGTGAACCGGTCCCGCATCCGCTCCATGTGCGCGATGCGTTCGTTGAGCTCCCGGCGCCAGCACTCCGACGCCCGCACCCACACCTCCCGGGTGATCAGCGCGTCCGGCGGCAGCATCGCCAGCACCTCGCCGATGACCGACAGCGGGATGCCCACCGTCTGCGAGGCCCGGATGAAGGCGACCCGGCGCAGCGCGCGGCGGTGGAAGCGGCGCTGGTTGCCCGAGGTGCGCCGGCTGCTGATGAGGCCCTGCCGCTCGTAGAAGCGCAGGGCGGAGGTCGACACGCCGCTGCGCGCGGCCAGCTCGCCCACCGTGAGTTCCTGCGGGACGTCCGCCTGTGGCGCCTGTGGTGACATGCCCGCCAGTCTCGGTTGACTTCAACCTTTGTTCAAGTCGGAGGGTGGCAACACGGCCGGAAGCCCCGGCCGGCACAGACCACGTTGTGGAAGGACCCAGCCATGACCGCCACCGTCTCCGCACCGCCTGCCGCACCGCTCCGGCTCGCCGTCATCATCGGCAGCGTCCGCGGCGGCCGCCTCGGACCGACCGTCGCCCGCTGGGCGGCCGCCGGAGCCGCGGAACGGGGAGACGTCACGGTCGACGTCGTCGACTTGGCGGAGACCGACCTGCCGATGGCGATGCCCTCGTTCGGCGCACCGCCCTGGCCCGAGACGACGGCCGCACTGGAGCAGCTGAGCCCGCGCCTGGACGCCGCGGACGCCTTCGTCGTCGTCACGCCGGAGTACAACCACAGCTACCCGGCAGCGTTGAAGAACGCCATCGACTGGCATCGCGAGGAGTGGCAGGCCAAGCCGGTGGGCTTCGTCTCCTACGGAGGCATCTCGGGTGGTCTGCGGGCCGTCGAGCACCTGCGCGGCGTCTTCGCCGAGATGCACGCCGTCACCGTCCGGGACACCGTGAGCTTCCACGGCGCCGGCTCGCGCTTCGACGCGGAGGGCCGTCCGGTGGACCCGGAGGGCTGCGAGGCCGCGTTGAAGACGATGCTCGACCACCTCACCTGGTGGGCGCACGCCCTCCGCGACGCCCGGGCCCGCCGCCCCTACGGGCAGTGATCACCCTTTTCTGCGCTGCCACAACGCCAGCAGGATCGACAGCGGGGCGAGCGCGCAGCACACCCACCACGCCGTCTTCATGGCCAGGGCGTTCGGTGAGAACGCGAGCAGTCCGACCACCGCGCATGCCGCGACAAGCACGACGACGGCGTGTCCTTGAGAGGAACGCACTTCCACCTCCTACCTTCCGGTGCCGCTCAGGGGGTCGGCGGCGATGCCAGGGTGCACCAAAGGCCCGCGAAAGGACACCCGTACGTGCAAGGATCCCGGCAGGGAACGCAGGCGGCGTGAGGGGTGGCATGGCGGAACAGGCGGTCGTCGGGGGCGAGACGTTCGCGGAGGCGCTCGGGCGGTTGCGGGCGGCGCAGAAGAGCGCCAAGGGGGTGTCGCTGTACTCGCGGTACGTCAACCGGCCCGTCGGCCGGGTGCTGGCCGCCGGCGCCTACCGGGCCGGACTGACGCCGAACCAGGTGACGCTGATCAGCGCCGCGTTCAGCTTCGCCGGCGTGGCCGCGGTGGCCCTCGCGCGGCCGAGTTGGCCGCTCGCGCTCGGCGCGTACCTCGCACTCGCCGTCGGGTTCGCCCTCGACTCCGCCGACGGGCAGCTCGCCCGGCTGCGCCGGGAGAGCAGCGCCGCGGGGGAGTGGCTGGACCACGTCGTGGACTGCGCGAAGATCACCGCGCTGCACGCGGCCGTGCTGGTCTCCTTCTACCGCTTCTTCGACCTGCCCGGCCCGGCCTGGCTGCTGCTGCCGCTCGCCTTCCAGTTCGCGGCCGTGCTGGTCTTCTTCGGCGGCCTGCTGACGGACAAGCTGCTGCCGAAGACGGAGCGCGCGGGTCCCGCCGCGCCGCCGTCCCGGCTGCGCGCGGTCGCCCTGCTGCCCGTGGACTACGGCGTCTTCTGCGCCGTGTTCCTGCTGCTGGGCGACCGGCGGTTGTTCCTCGCCGGGTACCTGGTGCTGTTCGGCGCCTGCGCGCTGTTCCTCGTCGCTTTCCTGGTCAAGTGGTTCCGTGCGCTGTCCGCGGCGTAGCGGACGTCGCGGGGCTGAGCGCGTCCAGGGCGCGGCGCAGCTGCGTGCTGGAGGTGTGCACGGTGTACGGGAAGTAGACGATCTCCACGCCGACCGCGGCGAACTTCGCCTCGAGCGCGTCCCCCTTCGCCGTGCCGCGCCAGTCGTCGCCCTTGAACAGCACGTCGAAGCGGATCTGCTGCCAGGTCTCCAGCTTGTCCGGCACCGTCTCGACGAACGCGGCGTCCACGAACCGCACGCTGCGGACGATCTCCAGCCGCTCGATCAGCGGCACCACGGGCGGCCGGCCCTTCGCCCGTTCGGCCATCTCGTCCGAGACGACGCCGGCCACCAGGTGGTCGCACCGGTCGCGGGCGTGCCGCAGCAGGTTGAGGTGTCCGATGTGGAACAGGTCGTAGGCGCCGGGTGCGTAGCCGACGGTGTGCGTCATGCGGCGATTCCCCCCACAGGCTTCGGCAGTGGCGCCGATCCAACCACAATCGGCAACGGTTCGCGGCAAGTTGTGCAGATGATGTGCCGAATCCCGCTAAGGTGCGGATCATGGGGGCCGGTCACGGCTCCTGGGGGTTCGAGGGCAGGGGGGAACGCATGTCCGTATCCGTTGCGCGCCGGCTGCTGCTGGTCTCCACCAACTACGCACCCGAGCACGCCGGCATCGGCCCGTACGCGGCGCAGACCGCCGAGCACTGGGCCGAGGACCCGGCCTGCGAGGTGCACGTGCTCACCGGGATGCCGCACTATCCGGCCTGGCGCACCGACCCGGCCTACCAGGGGGCCTGGCGCACGACCGAGCAGCGTGCCGGCGTCCGCGTGCACCGCAGACGCCACACCGTGCCGGCCCGGCAGACCGCGCTGCGCCGGGCCGGGTACGAGCTGTCGATACTCGCGCACGGCACCCTGGCGCCGCCCCGCATGGCGCCGCCGCACGCGGTGCTCGCCCAACTGCCCAGCCTCGCCGGGGGCGTGCTCGGCGCCCGGCTGGCACGCCGCCACCGAGTGCCGTTCGTGCCCGTCGTGCAGGACCTGATGGGTGCGGCGGCCGCGCAGAGCGGCATCCGCGGCGGCGGCCGGGCCGCACGGGCCGCCGCGGCCGTCGAGTCGCGCATCCTGCGCGCCGCCGCCCTCGTCGGCGTCATCCACGAGAGCTTCGTGCCCAAGGTGGCGGCGATGGGCGTGCCGCGCGGGCGGATACGGCTCGTGCCGAACTGGTCGCACGTCGCCCGCCCGCAGCGCCCGCGCGAGGAGACGCGCCGCCGGCTCGGCTGGGACGACGGGCGCACCGTCGTGCTGCACTCGGGCAACATGGGCCTCAAGCAGGGCCTGGAGGTGCTTGTCGAGACCGCACGGCTCGACCCCGGCCTGCGCATCGTCCTGATGGGCGACGGCAACCAGCGCGCGGAGCTGGTCCGGCTGGCCGCCGGGCTGCCGAACGTGGACTTTTGCCCGCCCGCCGGCACGGACGAGTTCCCGGAGGTGCTCGCGGCCGCCGACGTGCT
Organism: Streptomyces sp.; assembly: GCA_035698655.1. Lineage (GTDB taxonomy): Bacteria > Actinomycetota > Actinomycetes > Streptomycetales > Streptomycetaceae > Streptomyces. The sequence goes on along the minus strand of DASSBO010000145.1, from coordinate 451 downwards.
GGCCGTGACCCAGCGCGCGTCCGTGCTCGACATGAGCGTGCCCTCGAAGCTCACCTCGTACTTCGCGGCCGGCCGTCCGGTCCTCGCCTCCGTCGCCGACGGCGGCGGCACGGCGCAGGAGGTCCGCCGCTCCGGCGCCGGCCGGCTCGTCGAGCCGGAGAACCCGGCCGCGTTCGCCGCGGCCGTCCACGCGCTGACCGCGGATCCGGACCGCTCCGCGCGGCTGGCCGCCGCCGGGCCCGTCTACGTCGAGCGGGAACTGAGCCGCACGGCCGGCCTGTCCCGCCTCGACCGCCTGGTCGACGAGGTGCTCGGGCACCGCACCGCGGCCGCGACCACCGCACCGGAGGGAGCCAGGACATGAGCATCGGCTCGGTACGCGACGACGCCCGCGGCCCGCACCCGCAGGACGAACCCGACCTGCTGCGCGACCAGTTCCGCCAGCTGCTGC
>DASSBO010000144.1:0-3820 GCA_035698655.1 Streptomyces sp. | reverse complement strand
GCCGCGACCGTCGCCGCGGTCGGCGCCCCACTCGTGCCGCGCGCCCTCAGCGCGCACGCCGCGGCCGCCGGCGCCTCGCTGCCGCTCTCGCTGCGCAACGAGTCCGGGCGCGGCACCGTCTACGCCTACATATCCGGCGCGGACGAGTCCGGCTGGCCCGGATTCATCTCCGGCGACGGGCAGTTCCACAAGCTGCCGAACCCCTCCGCCGTCATGACGCCCGTCGACGACTACTCGATCAAGCTCGGCGGATCCGGCGGCTCGCCGACGAACCTGAACATCGGACACCTCATCGGCGGCCGCATCTGGTTCTCGATGGACGCCAAGCTCCAGTTCTTCGTCAACCCCGGCGACGCGCGGCCCGGACTCGTCCAGCCGGGGTTCGTCGAGTCCGACCCCAACTGGCGCACGAACTGGACGTTCTGCGAGTTCACCTACAACAGCGCGAACCTGTACGCGAACATCAGCTACGTCGACCTCGTCGCCTTCCCGGTCGCCATGGCGACGACCGGCGCGGCCGGGAACCAGTCCGTCAGCCCGCTGCCGCCCGGGGCGCTGACCGCGATCGCGTCCGGACTGCAGGCGCAGCACGACGCGGACGGCGCGCCGTGGGACCGGCTTGTCGCCTCCGACGGCGGCCAGGTGCTGCGCGTGCTCTCGCCGACGCACACCCCGGTCGACTTCGGCGACTACTGGTCCGGCTACGTCGACCGGGTGTGGGACCACTACACGTCGAACACGCTGACCGTCGACACCCAGTCGGGCGGCGTCTACTCCGGCCGGGTCTCCGGCGGCGCGATCCGCTTCGACGGCCTGAACGACAACGGCGTGCCGTTCACCAAGCCCAGCGCGCACGACATCTTCGGCTGCGCCAGTGGCCCGCTGTACAACTCCGGAGGTGACGCGCGCGGCGCCGTCGCCGCCCGCCTCGGCGCGGCGCTGAACCGCAGTACGCTGCTGCGGCCGGGCGGCGACAACCAGCCCAGCGGTGTCGGCCCGGCGGGCTACTACCAGGAGTCGACGACGAACCACTACGCGCGGCTCGTCCACGAGCACGCGGACGTCGGCTACGCCTTCCCCTACGACGACGTCGGCCCGACGGGATCCAAGCCGGTCGACGGCCACCTGCAGGACCCGGCGCCCACCTCCTGGACGGTCACCGTCCACAACGGCACGGCCTGACGCCCGCCCGTTTCGGGCCCGGCTCCGGGGGGTGGCCTGTCCCCCGGAGCCGGGCCGCCGTTCCGCCCCGTCAGCCGGCCCGCAGCAGGCGGGTGGCGACGGTCAGCTCCGGGCACGCGTCGGACAGCGCCTCGACCAGCGCGTCGCCGGCCGCCGTCAACTCCGCGTCGCTCATGGGGGCGAGGGCGTCGAAGACGAAGAACGCGCGGGTCGTCGTCTCGGTCAGCCGGGTGCGGGCGCACTGGCGCCAGTTCCAGCGGCGGCACGTGACCCCGGCGTCGTCCCGCCACACCACCTCGCCGGGCCGCGGGTGCTCGACGGCCGGTTCGCCGCCGACGACGACCTCGAACGGCTCGTCGCCGGTCGCCCGCACCAGCCGGGCCGGGCCGGCGTAGTGGTCGAGGTCCTCGCCGCCGACGGGGACGACGTGCGCGACGGAGACGGCGTTGTAGAGGTCGGTGAGCCGGTCCACCCGCGGCAGCCCGCCGGGGGCGCGGCGCAGCAGCGCGTCGACGCTGGGCCGCGTCCGCTTCGGCTTCGCGCCGAAGGCGCGAAAGGCCTCGTGCCAGGCGGCGACGTGCGGATGCTGGTCGGGGTCGACCGCCTTTGCCTCGGCTTCGGCGAGCAGCCGTTCGCTGTGCGCGTCCCCAGGCCCGGGCCGCAGCCCCTCCGCGACGACGACGAGCGCCCGGTAGTCGGGCCGCACCTCACCGACGTCCGGCCCGACGCTCACCGCGTCGAGCCACTCCCGCGTACTGCCGATCATTCCGCTCCCCGCCTCCGTGTGGTGCACTCCAGTGGTTTCCGTAGTCCACTGTACTGGCCTGCCGGCGTCGGGCTTCCGCGAAATTCCGTGGAGCCGATACGGGACCTTGCGCCACACTTGTCTCCCGTTTCCGGTATCCGCACACGACGCGTTCTGCCGGAGACCCGAGCAGAGAGGAGAGCACCGTGCCGAAGACCATGCCTGTGCGGTACGTCCTCACCGAACCCGTCACGCCCACCTGGTGGAAGAAGAACCGGCACCTGGTCATGCTCGTCGTGGGACTCCTCGTCGGCGCCTGGCTGATGGGCGGTAACCACGGCACGTCCGAGCAGGACCGGCCGCAGCCGGCCCACTCGGCGCCGGCCGCCGACGGCAGCACCCGCTGACGGCGGCACCCCCTGACGGTCAGCGCACCGACGCGCGCACCGCGTCCACCAGGGACGCGGCGCGCCGGTCCTCGGGGCTTTCGATGACGTGGTTCATCACGTAGGCGAAGGCGATGCCGTGCTCCGGGTCGGCGAAGGCGAGGGAGCCACCCCGCCCGGGGTGACCGAAGGCGCGCGGGCCGGTCATGGGGACCGTTTCTGAGGGCAGCATGTAACCCGTGCCGAACCGGCTGGGGATCATCATGACCTGGTCCGGCCCGGCGGCCTGCTCCCGGGCCGCCGCGGCCACGGTCTCGGGGGCGAGCAGCCGCACGCCGTCCACGTCGCTGACCAGCGCGGCGTACATGCGGGCGAGGGAGCGGGCGGTGCCGATGCCGTTGGAGGACGGCAGCTCCGCCGCCTGCACCTCGGGCGAGTTGAAGTCGAGCTGCGCCGGCTCGGTGACGGCGAACGCCCGGTTGCTGAGGGATTTCGGGTCCCGCCATGCGGCGACGACGTCGCGGAACTCCTCCGGCACCGACTCCAGCGGCACGTCGGCGATATCAATGTCCGGCTCTTGGAACACCAGACGGCTGACCCGGTGCCGTTCCCCGGGCGGCAGGCCGATGAAGAAGTCCAGACCGAGCGGCGCGGCGACCTCGTCGGCGAAGAACCAGCCGGGCGTGCGGCCGGACACCCGGCGGATCACCTCGCCGACCAGCCAGCTGAACGTGCGGCCGTGGTAGCCGTGTTGCGTGCCCGGGGGCCACTGTGGACGCTGCGCCGCCAGCGCGGCGACCATCGGGTCCCAGGCCAACGCGTCCGCGACCGGCACCGGTTCGTCCAGGGCGACCAGGCCGGCCTGGTGGGAGAGCAGCCAGCGCACCGGGATGCCGGCTTTGCCGTTGGCGGCGAACTCCGGCCAGTAGGTGGCCACGGGCGCGTCGAGGTCCAACGCGCCGCGTTGGGCGAGCAGATGCGCTGCGGTGGCGGTGGCTCCCTTGGTGGCCGAGTAGACGAGCTGCAGCGTGTCGTGCTCCCACGGCCGCCCGGTCTCGGGGTCGGCGACTCCGCCCCACAGGTCCACGACGGGCTGCCCGTCGAGGTACACGCACACGGCGGCTCCGATGTCCCCGTGCTGCGCGAAGTTCGTGGTGAACGCGTCCCGCACGCCCTCAAACCCGCCCGCAACCTGCCCGTGTACCTCCGTCATGCCGCCATCCTGGCACCGTCGCCGTTCCCTCGCCGCAGGTTTCGATTCCGGCGCTGTTCACTCACGCCGTGCGGGGAGCAAGCACGCCACCAGCGCCAGCACCAGCCCCACCGCGAGAAGGTAAAGGCCGAGACGCTCTTCCGGCACTGCCTGTGACCACACCCGCCAGGTCGTCCCGGTGTAGCCGTCCGCCGCCAGGAAGTTGCTGTAGACCCTGGGCGGCTCGCTGGTCCGATCACGCACCCACAGCAGCGCGCCGATGACGGCGCAGGTCGCGGATATCGCATACAGAGT
>DASSBO010000143.1:0-2824 GCA_035698655.1 Streptomyces sp. | reverse complement strand
CCCGGTCCAGCGCGCCGGCCAGCGCCTCGACCATGCGGGCGTCGAACTGGGTGCCGGCGCAGCGCCGCAGCTCGGCGACCGCGGCGGCCACCGGGCGGGCGCGCCGGTAGCTGCGGGTGGAGGTCATGGCGTCGAAGGCGTCGGCGACGGCGACGACGCGGGCCGGCTCGGGGATCCGGTCGCCCGCCAGGCCGTAGGGGTAGCCGCTGCCGTCGAGCCGTTCGTGGTGGTGCAGGATCGCCGAGCGTGCCTCCTCGAGGAAGCCGATGCCACGGACCATCTCGTGGCCGTACTCCGGGTGCAGTTCGATCACCCGCCGCTCCTCGGACGTCAGCGGGCCGTCCTTGCGCAGCACCCGGGTGGGGACGCCGAGCTTGCCGACGTCGTGCAGGATCCCGGCGAAGCGGAGGAGTTCGGTCCGCTCCTCCCCCAGGCCCAGTTGGCGGGCGATGAGGACGGAGGCGCGGCCGACCCGCTCGCTGTGTCCGCGGGTGTACCGGTCCTTGAGGTCGACGGCCTGCACCAGCGCCCGGATGGTCGCCTGGTGCTCGGTGCGCTCGCGGTGGTAGCGGTCCAGGACCCAGCCGCACACGCACAGCGGCAGCAGCAGGAGGGCGGCGGCAGCGGGCCCGTAGGGGCTGCGCCACAGCACGGCGGCCATCAGCCCGGTCAGGCCGTGCACCAGGTGGACGGCCGCGCTGCCGGCGGCACGGCCGCGCCAGGCGGTGCGCGGCGGGCGCTGTTCGGCCGCGACGAGCATCGCGCCGTCCAGCAGCAGGAGGACGGCGCCGAAGGCGAGGGCGGCGGCGCAGGCGGGCGCCACGGCCTCGGACAGGCCGCCGCCGGACGGGCCCGGCGGCGGGGAGCCGCCCAGCAGCAGCCAGACCTGCCCGGCGGTCCAGGCGGCGACGGCGGGCCGGCCCGCGTGCCACAGCCGGCGGGCGACGGCGTGCCGGTCCGCCACGTGGCCCAGCAGCGCCCCGGCGACGGGCGCGAGCGCGGCGGCGGCCGGCGGCAGCAGGAAGACGGCGGTGAGCAGCACGGGCAGCCAGGCGGCCGTGTTGCGCGGCATGCGACCGCGCAGCAGGGGCAGCCGGGGCGCGCACTCGCACAGCGCGAGGAACACGGCGATCGGGAGCAGCACCGCCCACTCGGTCCGCGCCGGGCGTACCAGCGCGGGTGCGACGGCGGGCACCGCTGCGAGCGTGACCGCGGCGACGCACAGCCGCGCCCGCCAGGGCAGCGTCCGGTAGCCGGGCCGCCTGCCGGTGCGTGGGCGCATCCGAGCCCTCCCCTCCCCGTTCCGCACAGGTTGGGGAGGATAGGGCCGGCACCGGCCGCCTGTGGGGCGCGCCGACCGGAATGCCCGCTTCTATGCCTACGGGCTCACTCGAAGGAGTGAGCCCGTGGCAGCGGAATCGTCAGGCGAGGTTCCTGCGCGGCGAGGACGACGGGGTCTCCTCCTCGGCCGGCGGGTCGGCCTGCTCGGCGACGTGCTCGCCGGCCCGGATGAGCTCGATGCGGCCCATCACCTTCGAGCGCAGGTCGGTGGGGACGTCGTCGTGCCCGCAGCAGCGCTTGACGAGCTTCTTGACCTCCTGCTCCAGCCCGTACTTCTCCAGGCAGGGCGAGCACTCGTCGAAGTGCTCCTTGAACTTCACGCAGTCGCTGTCCGGCATCTCACGGTCGAGGTACTCGTAGAGGTGGTCCAGGACCTCCGAGCAGTCCGTCTCGTGCGGCTTCCCGCAGCTCATGAGCCCGAGCCCTTCCCGTCGTGCGACTGGTCCCCGCCGGCAGCCGCCGCGGGCACGAGCCCGCGATCACGTGCGTAGTCCTCCAGCATGCCGCGCAGTTGGCGGCGTCCCCGGTGCAGCCGCGACATCACGGTGCCGATGGGTGTCCCCATGATGTCCGCGATCTCCTTGTACGCAAACCCCTCGACATCCGCGAGATAGACGGCGATCCGGAACTCCTCCGGCACCTTCTGCAGGGCGTTCTTCACGTCGGAGTCCGGCAGGTGGTCCAGCGCCTGTGCCTCGGCGGAGCGCAGCCCCGTCGACATGTGCGACTCGGCGCGGGCCAGCTGCCAGTCCTCGATCTCCTCCGCGGCGCTGCGCTGCGGCTCACGCTGCTTCTTGCGGTAGGAGTTGATGAAGGTGTTGGTGAGGATGCGGTACAGCCACGCCTTGAGATTGGTGCCCGCCCGGAACTGGTGGAAGGACGCGTACGCCTTGGCGTAGGTCTCCTGGACCAGGTCCTCGGCGTCGGCCGGGTTCCGGGTCATGCGGAGCGCGGCGGAGTACATCTGGTCGAGGAAGGTCAGGGCGTCCCGTTCGAAGCGTGCGCTGCGCTCCGCCTCGGTCTCGTGCGGCGTGCTCTGCGTGCCGTCGTCGGTCCCGGTGACCGGACCCACCTCCTCCGATGATGTGACGGGTCCGGGCGCGGACCCGCTCGAATCGGAGAATAGACGACGATCCGCTCCGCGCGCCGCCCGAACCGGTGAGCCACCGGCCAGCGCGAGCGTGGCCCAGTCCAGGTCGGCGGCCTGGGGACGCTGCGGGCAAGCGACAGAACCCATGGGGGCGGCTCCCTCTCTACGCGAGTTGTGCACGACGCCTACGACAACACGCGGACCGCGGTGTGCATTCCCCGGGGCCCGGGCCGGCGGGCGGTCAGCCGGTCAGCCAGCCGACGACCGCCTCGGTGACCACAGCGAGAGCCTGCTGCTGGGTGACGGGCGCCCGCTTGGGCACGGCGAAGCCGTGGTCGCCGTACGGCACCTGGACGAGACGGGTGCCCTCGGGGAACTCCTCGGGGCGGCCGA
>DASSBO010000142.1:0-5522 GCA_035698655.1 Streptomyces sp. | reverse complement strand
CCTGGGCGTCTGTCTCGACACCTGCCACGTCTTCGCCGCCGGCCACGACCTGGCGGCGCCGGACGGCGTCCGGCAGACGCTGGACGACCTGGTCGCCGCCACCGGACCGGGCCGGCTCCGCCTGATCCACGCGAACGACTCCAAGGACGTCGCCGGGGCGTGCAAGGACCGGCACGCCAACATCGGCGAGGGCCACATCGGGGCCACGCCGTTCGCCGAGCTCATGACCCATCCGGCCACCGAGGGCGTACCGCTGGTGCTCGAGACGCCGGGCGGCGAGGCGGGCCACGCCCGCGACGTCGCCCGGCTCAAGGAGCTGCGCGCCGGGCTCTGACCCCTAGAGTTCGGGGCCCTCGCCGGGCACCTCCTGGTAGGAGTAGCGCTGTTCGCGCCAGGGATCGCCCACGTTGTGGTAGCCCCGCTCCTCCCAGAAGCCGCGGCGGTCGGCGGTCATGTACTCCACGCCGCGCACCCACTTGGGGCCCTTCCACGCGTACAGGTGGGGGACGACGAGCCGCACGGGGAAGCCGTGCTCGGCGGTGAGCAGTTCCCCGGCCCGGTGGGTGGCGAAGAGGCAGCCCTCGGCGGCGAAGTCCGCGAGGCGCAGGTTGGCGCTGAAGCCGTACTCGGCCCACACCATCACATGGGTGACGTCGTCGGCGGGCGGCGCCATCTGCAGGAACCGCGCGGTGCGCACCCCGCCCCACTCGGCGCCGACGATGCTGTACTTGGTCACGCAGTGCAGGTCGGCGACCACGGTCTCGTACGGGAGCGCGGAGAACTCCTCGTGCGACCAGCAGTGCTTGCCGCCGTCGGCGGTGGCACCGAAGACCCGGAACTCCCAGCGCTCGGGGCGGAACTTCGGCACGGGCCCGTAGTGCGTGACGGGCCAGCCCCGCTGCAGCCGCTGCCCCGGCGGAAGCGAGGGCTCCGCTGCGCGGCTCTCCGGCTGACCCATGACTCCATGGTGACAGACACCGCATTCCGCGCCGACCGCGCCCCCGGGCCACCCGATCGGGCGCGCACACCAGGACGAAAGCCGACGAAACGGTAGGCTCGCGCTTACTGGATCCCTGTGCCGCCCGGTGCGAGGATGACGCGTCCTCCCGCTCCCGTCCCGGAAGGAGCCGCTGCCATGCAGGGCGACCCCGAGGTCATCGAGTTCCTCAACGAGCAGCTGACCGCAGAGCTGACCGCGATCAACCAGTACTTCCTGCACGCGAAGATGCAGGAGAACTTCGGCTGGACGAAGCTGGCGGCCAACACCCGCTCGGAGTCCTTCGACGAGATGCGGCACGCGGAGCTGCTCACCGACCGGATCCTGCTGCTGGAGGGGCTGCCGAACTACCAGCGGCTCTTCCACGTCCGGGTCGGGCAGACGGTCACGGAGATGTTCCGTTCGGACCGGCAGGTCGAGGTCGAGGCCATCGACCGGCTGCGGCGGGGCATCGACCTGATGCGGTCCAAGGGGGACGTCACCTCGGCGAACATCTTCGAGGGCATCCTCGCCGACGAGGAGCACCACATCGACTACCTCGACACGCAGCTGGAGCTCATCGAGAAGCTGGGCGAGGCGCTCTACCTGGCGCAGCAGATCGAGCAGCCCAGCTCTTCGTGACCAAGGACGCAGCCTGACTCAGGCCGCGGGGCGCTCGAGCGACACGGCCGGCGCGGGCGTCTGCTGCTGTGCGGCGAAGACGGGGGCACCGGCGTCGAGTGCGGCCCGGCGCGGGCAGGTTCCGCGGCCCAGGAGGCCCTGGATGCGGCGGACACAGGAGCCGCAGTCCGTGCCGGCCTTGCTGGCGCCGGCGATCTGGCGCGGGGTGCACGCCCCGGCCTCCGCGTGCGCACGCACCTGCTCCTCGGTGATGCCGAAGCACGAGCAGACGTACACGCGGTCACCTCCGTCCGGGCCGTTGTTCCTCCAGTGAGGTAACCCTAACCTTACCGCCGGGAATACGTCCACACACGCCCGTGGGGCCCGCATCACACCGATGCGGGCCCCACGCGCGTGTGCACGGACGGTGGCGGCTACTGGCCGCGGTACATCTCGGCGACGAGGAAGGCCAGGTCGAGGGACTGGCTACGGTTCAGCCGCGGGTCGCACGCCGTCTCGTAGCGCTGGTGCAGGTCGTCGACGAAGATCTCGTCGCCGCCGCCCACGCACTCGGTGACATCGTCGCCGGTCAGCTCCATGTGGATGCCGCCCGGATGGGTGCCCAGCGCCTTGTGGACCTCGAAGAAGCCCTTCACCTCGTCCAGCACGTCGTCGAACCGGCGGGTCTTGTGCCCGCTCGCCGCCTCGAAGGTGTTGCCGTGCATCGGGTCGCACACCCAGGCCACCTGGGCACCGGACGCGGCCACCTTCTCCACCAGCGTCGGCAGCCGGTCACGAACGGTGTCCGCACCCATCCGCGCGATGAACGTCAGCCGCCCCGGCTCCCGGTCCGGGTCCAGCTTCTCCACCAGCGCCAGCGCGTCCTCCGGCGTCGTCGTCGGCCCCAGCTTCACCCCGATCGGGTTGCGCACCTGCGAGGCGAACTCCACGTGCGCCCCGTCCAGCTGCCGGGTGCGCTCCCCGATCCACACCATGTGGCCCGAGGTGTCGTACAACTTCCCGCTGCGCGAGTCCGTCCGCGTCAGCGCACCCTCGTAGTCCAGCAGCAGCGCCTCGTGCGAGGCGTAGAACTCGACGGTCTTCAGCTCCTCCGGGTCCGTACCGCAGGCGTGCATGAACTTCAGCGCCTGGTCGATCTCCCGCGCCAGCACCTCATAGCGCTGCCCCGAAGGAGAACGCTTGACGAAGTCCTGGTTCCAGGCGTGCACCTGCCGCAGATCCGCATACCCGCCGGTGGTGAAGGCACGCACCAGGTTCAGCGTCGCCGCCGAAGCGTGGTACATCCGCTTCAGCCGCTCCGGATCCGGCACCCGCGCGGCCTCGGTGAACTCGAAGGCGTTCACCGAGTCGCCCCGGTAGGTCGGCAGCGTCACCCCGTCCCGGGTCTCCGTCGGCTTCGAGCGCGGCTTGCTGTACTGGCCGGCGATCCGCCCCACCTTCACCACCGGCACCGAACCCGCGTAGGTCAGCACCGCACCCATCTGCAGCAGCGTCTTGAGCTTGTTGCGGATCTGCTCGGCCGAGACCGCGTCGAACGCCTCGGCGCAGTCACCACCCTGCAGCAAAAACGCCTCACCCCTGGCAACGGCGGCCAGCCGCTCCTTGAGCAGGTCACACTCCCCGGCGAAGACCAGCGGCGGATAGGACTCCAGCTCCGCGGTCACCTCACGCAGAGCCGTCCGGTCCGGGTAGTCCGGCTGCTGCGCCGCGGGCAGGTCTCGCCAGGTGCGGGCGGCACCGGCGTCGTCGGTCATGGCGTTCACGGTCACGCCACCAGGTTACGGGCTCGCCGCCGCCGTCCCCCGCCGCGCCCGAGGTGTGAGACGGCGCGTCGCGCCGAACGGGACGCCGACGGGTCACCCCGCGTAGAGCGCCTCGATCTCGTCGGCGAAGTCCTTGGCGACGACGCTCCGCTTGAGCTTCAGCGACGGCGTGAGGTGTCCGGACTCCTCGGTGAACTGCGTGGGCAGCACCCGGAACTTGCGCACCGACTCGGCCTTGGAGACGGCGGCGTTGCCGTGCTCGACGGCGGTCTGCAGCTCGGCCAGCAGCTCGCTGTCCTCGAGGAGTTCGCCGGCCGGCCGCCCGTCCTTGCCGTGTTCGCGGGCCCAGCGGGGCAGGAACTCCTCGTCCAGCGTGACCAGCGCGCCGACGAAGGGGCGGCCGTCGCCGACGACCATGCACTCGGCGATCAGCGCGTGCGCGCGGATGCGGTCCTCCAGTACGGCCGGGGCGACGTTCTTGCCGCCCGCCGTGACCAGAATCTCCTTCTTCCGGCCGGTGATCGTCAGATAGCCGTCGGCGTCCAGGGTGCCGATGTCGCCGGTGTGGAACCAGCCGTCGCCCAGCGTCTCCGCGGTGGCCTGCTCGTTGTTCCAGTAGCCGGTGAACAGATGCTCACCGTGCAGCATGATCTCGCCGTCGTCTGCTATGCGCACGACCGAACCGGGCAGCGGCTGCCCGACGGTGCCGATCTTCTGGCGGTCCGCCGGGTTGAAGGCGGTCGCCGCACAGGACTCGGTGAGGCCGTAGCCCTCCAGGACGGTCAGCCCGATGCCGCGGTAGAAGTGGCCGAGCCGCTCGCCCAGCGGCGCGCCGCCGGAGATGGCGTGGGTGGCCCGTCCGCCGAGCACCGCGCGCAGCCTGCCGAAGACGAGCCGGTCGAAGACGCGGTGCCGCAGCCGCAGCCCGAAGGCGGGGCCGCCGGGCTCGTCCAGCGCCCGGCTGTAGGCGATGGCGCAGTCCGCGGCACGGTCGAAGATCTTGCCCTTGCCGCCGGCGCGCGCCTCGGCGCGCGCGGCGTTGTAGACCTTCTCGAAGACCCGCGGCACCCCGAGTACCTGGGTGGGACGGAAGGACTGCAGTTCCTCGGTGAGCGTCTTCACGTCCGGTGCGTGGCCGAGCCGGATCGGCGCCATCATCGCGGCGACCTGCACCAGCCGCCCCAGGACGTGCGCGAGCGGCAGGAAGAGCAGCACGGAGGACTCGCCCGTGCCGAAGAGCGGCCGCAGCCGCGCGACGACGTTGCCGCACTCCGCGAAGAAGCTGCGGTGGGTGAGCACGCAGCCTTTCGGCCGGCCCGTGGTGCCGGAGGTGTAGACGATGGTGGCCGGCGAGTCGGCGTGCGCGGCGGAGCTGCGCTGCTCCACGGTGGCGTCGGTGACGCCCGAGCCGGACGCGGCGAGCTGGGCGACGGCACCGGAGCCCGCGCCTGCGGCGTCGATCTGCCACACGTGCGCGAGAGAGGGCAGCCGGTCGCGGACCGACTCGACGGCCTCGCTGTGCACGGCCATCTCCGTCAGGCAGCCCACCGCACCGGAGTCACCGAGGATCCAGGCGATCTGTTCGGGCGAACTGGTCTCGTAGACGGGGACGGTGACGGCGCCGGCCGTCCAGATCGCGAAGTCCAGCAGCGTCCACTCCCACCGGGTGCGCGACATCAGGCCCACCCGGTCGCCCGGCTGCACTCCGGCGGCGATCAGCCCCTTGGCGGCGGTGCGGACCTCGGCGAGGAAGGCGGTCGCGGTGACGTCCTCCCAGTCGCCGCCCCGCTTGCGCGCGAGCACGGGCACTTCCGGATGCCGGTCCGCGTTACGGCGGATGAGATCGGTCAGATTCCCGTCCGCGGGGACCTCGTACAGAGCCGGAAGGCTGAACTCACGCAAGACTGCTGCTCCTCGTCGGCGTTGGGCGAGGTGAGCACGCCGTAGCCGCTTCTTGAGACATGAACGACCCGGACGTTACCCATTGGTAAGTGTCCGGGTACAGAGGCGACCGGCAAGATGTTCCGTGCGTCACAAACCGGACCGCCCCTGGGCGCAGGGTAGCCAATCTAGGGTGGCGCCATGCGAGTCCATGTGGTGAGCGACGTACACGGGAACAGCCGCGATCTGGCCCGGGCCGG
>DASSBO010000141.1:0-3551 GCA_035698655.1 Streptomyces sp. | reverse complement strand
CCGAGCGCCGCGAGCTCCGCGGCCTGCACGATGTGCCGGGCGCCGGGGAACATCGGCTCCCCGTCCGGCGAGACGACCCAGCCGTAGTGGTCCTCGTGCAGGTGCGTGAGCACCACCGAGTCGACGTCGTCGCGGCCGATCCCCGCGCACCGCAGCACGTCGGGGAGGCGCCCGGGCACCGGCGCCCACGCGGCGGCCGGGCTGCCCGCCGGGCCGACGCCCGTGTCGACCAGGGTGACCCGGCCGCCGGGCCGGCGCACCGCGTAGCAGCGGAAGTCCAGCTCCCAGGAGTCGTCCGGGCCGAATGCGGCAGGGTCGACGAGCCGGGCACGCTCCCAGTCGTCCTCGCCGGCCGAGGGGAACGTCTCGTGCGCGGTGAGCGGGAAGGCGCCGTGTGCGTCGAGCAGCGCCAGCACCTCGAAGGGCCCGCTGCGCCGTGCGACCACGCGCCGCACGCGCGGCGGCTCGGCCGCGTACGCCGTCGGGCCTCCCCACGCGCCCACCACGCCGGCCCCCACCAGACCGGCCGCCCCCCGCAGCACCCCGCGCCGGTCCGTACCGTGCTTCGTCGGACTCAGTCCCGCCCCCTCGGCTCCCGCTTTCCCGCATCCCGTCGACGCCGATGCTGCCTCCCGCCCACCGGCGCCCGCTTGTACGTTCTTGTCCGTTCCTCGGCCGCCGCCGCAAGCCCTACAGTCGGCTCATGGCGCCAGGCGGCCGGCGGGTGTACCTGCGGGAGGAGCACGTCCATCTCGCGGACGTGCGCTGCGGCAACGCGGGCCGCGGCGGCTGGTCGGAGGTCCGGCCGGCGCCCGTCTTCGGCCTGGTCCTCCTGCGCCGGAGCGTGCTGCGGGCCCGCGTCGACGGCGTGGAGCGGCTGTGGGATCCGGCGAGCGTGTACGTCGAGCGGCTGGGCAGCGAGCAGCAGTTCGCGCACCCGCGGGGCGCCGACGTGTTCACCGAGGTCGTGCTGTCCGAGCCGAGGGTCGCCGAGCTGCTCGGCGGCGACCCGGCGATCCCGCAGGGTCTGGTGATCGTCACGCCCGGCATGGCCGTGGCGCACCGGCTGCTGCTCGCCAGGGCGCGGGCGGGTGCCGACGCCTTCGAGCTGGGCGAGCGGACGGCGGTGCTGGCGAGCGCCGTGTTCACGCGGCTCGCCCCGGCGCGTGCCGCCTCGGGCCGGCCCGGTTCGGCCGCCGCCCGGCGGCGGCTGGCCGACGACGCGCGGGAGGCGCTGGCGGCCGAGCCGCACCTGGGTCTGGAGGCGCTCGCGCGCACCGTGGGCGGCTCGCCGCACCATCTGAGCCGCACGTTCACCAAGGTCACCGGTGTGACGCTGACGGCGTACCGCCACCGGCTCCGGCTGACCGCGGCGCTGCGGCGGCTCGCCGAGGGGGAAGCCGACCTGGCCCGCCTCGCGCACGATGTCGGCTTCGCCGACCAGGCGCACATGACGCGCATCCTGCGCCGCGAGGCCGGACTGCCGCCCGGCAGACTCCGCGCCCTGCTCACGGCAGCCGGTACGGCGGGTTCCGGATCGTTCACGGGGCACGTGCGCGACTCTTGACACCGGCATGCGGCCGGTTCCATCGTTTCCGCTATCCGATAACGGAATACCGCTCGTCGGATGCCGTCCGCCGGACTCCGGCCGCGCGCCCGCATCCGCACCACCCGTTCCTCACGACGTCACGAAGTCGAGGAGGCATGCCGTCCCATGCCGAGCACGAACCACCCGACGTCCCCCGCCACCCGCCGCCTCGCGCAGCGGCTGCGTGACCGGATCGGCGCCGAGAAGGTGCTCACCGACCCCGCCCAGCTGCGCACCTACGAGTGTGACGGGCTGACCGCCTACCGGGCCAGGCCCGGCGTGGTGGTGCTGGCCGCGCACCGCGACGACGTGGCGGCCACCGTGCGGCTGTGCGCCGAGGCCGGGGTGCCCTTCGTGGCCAGAGGGTCGGGGACCGGGCTGTCCGGCGGGGCGGTGCCCGTGGCCGACGGCGTGCTCATCGTCCTCTCCCGGCTCCGCTCGATCCTCTCCGTCGACCCGGACGACGCGCGCGTGGTCGCCGAACCGGGCGTCATCAACCTCTGGATCAGCAAGGAGGCCGCCCCGCACGGCCAGGCCTATGCTCCCGACCCCTCCTCGCAGCAGGTGTGCTCCATCGGCGGGAACGTCGCGGAGAACGCCGGCGGCGCGCACTGCCTGAAGTACGGCTTCACCGTCAACCACGTCACCGGCGCCGAAGTCGTGCTGCCCGACGGTGAGGTGGTGCACCTGGGCGGTACCGCCCCGGAACACCCCGGCCTGGACCTGCTCGGCGCGTTCGTCGGCAGCGAGGGCACGCTCGGCGTGGCCACCCAGGTCACCGTCCGCACCATCCAGGCACCCGAGACGGTCCGCACGATGCTCGTCGGCTTCCACAGCGTCGCCGACGCGGCCGGGACCGTCAGCGACATCATCGCCGCGGGCATCGTGCCCGCCGCCGTGGAGATGATGGACGCCCTCGCCATCGAGGCCGCCGAAGCCGCCGTGCAGTGCGGATATCCGCAGGGCGCGGTCGCCGTCCTCGTCATCGAACTCGACGGCCCGCAGGCCGAGGTCGACGCCCAGTTCGACGAGGTCGAGCAACTCGCCGCCGGCCGGGGCGCCTTCGAGACCAGGATCGCGCGGGACGAGACCGAACGAGCGCTGATGTGGAAGGGCCGCAAGTCGGCGTTCGCCGCGGTCGGACGGATCAGCCCCGCCTACCTGGTGCAGGACGGCGTCATCCCGCGCACCCGGCTCCCCGAGGTGCTCGACGCGATGGGCCGCCTGGCCGACGAGGCCGGCATCCGCGTCGCCAACGTCTTCCACGCCGGCGACGGCAACCTCCACCCGCTCATCCTCTTCGACGACACCGTCGAAGGCGCCGCCGAAGCCGCCGAGGAACTCGGCTTCGCCATCCTCGACCTGTGCGTCGAGGCGGGCGGATCCATCACCGGCGAGCACGGCGTCGGCCTGGAGAAACGCTCCCGGATGCCCCGTCAGTTCACCGAGGAGGACCTGGACACGATGCAACTGGTGCGCTGCGCCTTCGACCCGGAAGGGCTGGCGAACCCCGGCAAGCTCTTCCCCACACCCCGGCTGTGCGGCGAACGGCCGGGCGTGCGCACGGCGGCCGACACCCACGACCCCGCCCTGGGCGAGGTGTTCTGACGTGCCGGCACCCCTGACCGACGCGTCGGGCGCCGCCCCGACCGAGATCGTCCGGCCCGGCACGGCCGCCGAGGTCGCCGACGTGCTGCGCGGCACCCGCGGCAGCGTCGTCCCCGCCGGCGCCGGCACCAAGACCGGCTGGGCCGCTCGGCCCACCACCTGCGACCTGCTGCTGGAGACCGCCGGACTGAACCGCGTCCTCGCCCACGAGCCCGGCGACCTGGTCGCCGTCGCCGAGGCCGGCGTGCCGCTGGCCACCCTGCAGCGGCAACTGGCCGCACACGGGCAGATGCTGGCGCTCGACCCGCCCGAAGAGGGCGCGACGCTCGGCGGCATCGTCAGCGCCGACGCCTCC
>DASSBO010000140.1:0-5469 GCA_035698655.1 Streptomyces sp. | reverse complement strand
GTCGGAGATGACGGCGTCCTCGGCGGACAGCAGGGTCTCGAACACGCCGCCGTTGGCGTCGAAGCACGAGCTGTACAGGATGGTGTCCTCGGTGCCGAGGAACTCCGAGATCCGGCGCTCGAGCACCTTGTGCGGCTCCTGCGTGCCGCAGATGAAGCGGACCGAGGCCATGCCGAAGCCCCAGTCGTCCAGCGCCTGCTTGGCGGCGGCGATCACGTCGGGGTGGTCGGCCAGGTCGAGGTAGTTGTTCGAGCAGAAGTTGACGACCTTGTCGTCGCCGACGCGGATGCCGGACGACTGCGGGCTCGCGATGACCCGCTCCGACTTGTACAGGCCGGCGTCGCGGATCTCGTCCAGCGTCTTGCGCAGGTCGTCGCGCATGGTGTCGAACACGGGGGAGTCCTCCTGGGGTCTCGGTGCGAAGGTCAGCGGCCGGCGGTGGGCTGCGTCCAGTCGAGGACGACCTTGCCGCACTGTCCGGAACGGGCGGCGGCGAAGGCCTCGGCGTGCTCCTCGTACCCGAACCGGTGGGTGACCACCGGGCCGATGTCCAGGCCGCCCTGCAGCAGCACGGACATGGCGTACCACGTCTCGTACATCTCACGGCCGTAGATCCCGCGGATGGTCAGCATGCGCTGCACGATCGTGGCCAGGTCCACCGGCACGTCGCCCGCACCCGTGGGCAGGCCCAGCACGGCGATGCGGCCGCCCGGACGCATGGCGGCGATCATGTCGCCCAGCGCCTCGGTGCGCCCGGACATCTCCATGCCCACGTCGAAGCCCTCCGTCATGGACAGCTCCGGCATCACGTCCTTGATCTTCGCCGTGCTCACGTCGAGGGCGACGGTGGCTCCTATCTTGCGGGCCAGCTCCAGCCGGTACTCGCTGACGTCGGTGATCACGACGTTGCGCGCGCCGGCGTGCTTCGCCACGGCGGCGGCCATGATGCCGATCGGCCCGGCGCCGGTGATCAGCACGTCCTCGTTGAGCACCGGGAAGGCCAGCGCGGTGTGCACGGCGTTGCCGAACGGGTCGAAGATCGCGGCGATGTCCAGGTCGACCTCGTGCCGGTGCACCCAGACGTTGTCCTCGGGCAGCACCACGTACTCGGCGAACGCGCCGTCCGTCTGCACACCCAGCCCGACGGTGCGGATGCACAGGTGCCGGCGGCCGGCCATGCAGTTGCGGCACGTGCCGCACACGAGGTGGCCCTCGCCGCTGACCAGGTCCCCGACTTCGATGCCGGACACGCCCGCGCCCAGCGCGGCGACCTCGCCGACGAACTCGTGACCCAGCACGCGCGGCGGCGCGACCGAGCGGGCGGCCCACTCGTCCCAGCCGTCGATGTGCAGGTCGGTGCCGCAGATCCCGGTGCGCAGCACCTTGATCAGCACCTGGCCGTCACCCGCCTCGGGGGTCGCCACGTCGGTCAGCTCGAGGCCGGGTGCGGCGGCCGTCTTCACCAATGCCCTCATGCCAGCCATCGTCCTCGGCCCGGCCTGTGCAGTCCATCAGCCATTTCGGGGGACATTCGTTAAGGAAACCTGCACGATCAGTGGGAGACTGGATGATGTGACGATCGACCCTCGCAGGCTGCGGGTCCTGCAGGCGCTGGCCGACCACGGCACGGTGACCGCCGCCGCGCAGGCCCTGTACCTCTCGCCCTCGGCCGTCTCCCAGCAGCTCGCCGCGCTGGAGACCGAGGCCGGGCAGCCGCTGCTGGAGCGGCACGGCCGCAACGTGCGGCTCACCGCCCCCGGCATGGTGCTCGTCGGCCACGCGACGACCATCGCCGTCCAGCTCGAGCGCGCGGAGGCCGACCTGGCCGCGTGCGCGGCAGGCCTGGTCGGCGAGGTGGTGATTGCCGCCTACCCGACGGCGATCACCGAGGTGGCCGCACCCGCCGCCGCCAAACTGCGCCGCCGGGTGCCGCAGGTCCGCTTCCACATCAAGGACGCCGAGGGCGACGCGAGCCTGCGCCTGCTCAGCGACGGCGGCGCGGACGTCGCCGTGGCCGTGGAGCACCGGGAGACCCTCAGCGCCGGGCGCCCCGACGACGACGAGCGGCTGCGCCGCGAGCCGCTGTACGCCGAACCGTTCGACGCGGTCCTGCCGCCCGGGCACCGGCTGGTCGGCTCCCCGCGCGTCCCGCTGACCGAACTGGCCGGCGACCCGTGGATCACCCCGTGGCCCGGCAACCCCGTGCACGACGTGGTCGTGCACGCCTGCGAGCAGGCCGGGTTCCGGCCCCGGGTCGACTCGCTGACGGACGACTTCCGCGCGGTGAGCGCCCTCGTCGCGCACGGCGCGGGCGTGGCGCTCGTCCCGCGGACGGCGCTGCGCGGCATCGACCTGGGCGGCGCGGTGATCCGCCCGCTGGAGGGCGACCGGCCCACCCGCCGAGTCTTCGCCGCCGTGCGGCGCGGCAGCCGCAACCACCCGCTGATCGACCTGGCGCTGCATGCCCTGCACGAGGAGTCCCTCGACCTGCGCCCGTGACACGGCGGTGCCCCCGAGCCGGGTGCTCAGTCGTCCGCGAGTTCCGCGACGCCCGTGATGCGGTGCAGCGGATACGTGCGGACCTCGTCGGCGGTGTGGTCGTAGGCGGTGACGAAGCCGCCCTCCACGCGCACCGGCGCGATGACGCGCTGGCTCGCCGCGCCGTCCGCGTTGACGTAGCCGATCCACAGCGCCGTGCCGGCCAGCGCCGCCGCCTGCACGGTCGCCAGGGTCTCCGCGGACGCCGAGCGCGGCAGCCGGTCGCCGGCGGGGGCGGTACGGGCTGCCGACGGGACCTTCGGCTTGTGGACGGCCGTCGCCGCGTGGTCACCGGCCCGTACGGCCCGCACGGCGGCGGACAGCAGCCCGGCGTCCGGCACGGGCGGGCCGTCCGGCACCGGTTCCGGCGGCGTACGCGGCGGGGTGCGCGGCGCGTCGGGCCGTGCGACGACCACGTCGCCCTCCGCTCCCTCGGCGGCGGGCGCGTACCCCATCTCGCGCAGCCGCGTGAGGAGCTGGTCGGGCGGCGCGGGAGAGGCCAGCACGGTCGGAGCCAGCAGCCGCAGCCGCAGCGTGGCCGAGCGCCGGTCGGCGAGAAGCTCCGCGAGCAGCGCGTCGTCGTCACACCGCAGGTAGCTCGACGCGGCGCCGACCCGCAGCCGCCCGTGCCGGCGGGCGACGTCGTCCACGAGGTAGCTCAGCGGCTGCGGCACCGGCGTGCGGGAGTGGGCGGCCAGCAGGGCGTGCACGTCCGCCGCCGACAGGCCTGCGTCCAGCCCGCGGCGCACCGAACCGGGCGTGAACCGGTACACGGTGGCGCCGCCCTTCGACTCGACGTCCGCGACGGCGCCGAGCTGCGTCGCCAGCTCGCGCACCAGTGGGCCGGGGGCGACGGCCGTCAGGTCGGCCTGCAGCAGGATGTGGTCGACGGGCTCCGGCAGCAGCGGCGCCAGCCGCCGGGCGGACTCCTGCACGGCCGCGTCGAGCTCGACCCTGGTGAGCGCCCGCCCCCACGGGGCGGTGCCCGGCTCCGCCGGGCAGAGCACGCGGGCGTGGGAGGCGAGGGCACCGCGGCCCGTCAGACCCAGGAGCTCGGCCTCCGTCAGCGCCCACCCCGCAAGACGGGAGCGCAGGTCGTCGTGCGCCGGCGCCTCGCCGCGCCGCCGCGCGGCCGCCGCGCCGGTCCCGGTAGCGGAGTCGGCCGGGGCCGAGCCGCGCAGCGGACGCTCCCAGGCGAGCCGCTCCAGGACGCTCTCCCGCGTCGCCGCCGCGCCCTCGGGCAGCGACGCCAGCAGCGCCAGCGTCCGGTGCCGCACGTCCGCAGCGAGGCCGCGGTCCAGGCCGGGGCCCAGCGCGGACAGGGCACGCCCCTTCGCATCCCGCTCACCCACCAGCCCGGCCACCCGCGTGGCCGGCAGCCAGGCGCTCACCAGCCCCGCCCATCGCGCGTCGGGCGCCTTGTGCAGCCAGTCGTCGTAGGCGGGCGTCGGCGCATAGCGCTCGTCCGGCTCGCCGTCGGGGGCGACCAGGCCGGCCGCGTAGGCCAGTTCGATCCAGAACGCGGTCGTCGGCTCCGGCAGGTCCAGGGCGACGGCCGTCCGCTTCAGGTCCCGCACGCCCAGCCCGCCGGCGCGCAGCACGGCCGGCGGCTCCGCCTCCCACACGCCGAGCAGTTCCTCGACGGTGGCCGGCGCCGTGAACGCCTGGCCGCCGGCCGTGGCGTCGACGGTCCGGGCGGGGTGGGTGCGCTGCACCTCGAGCGCGGGTGGCTCGGGCGCCACGTCGCGGTGGGCGCGCCCGCGCCGCAGGTGGAGGGCCACCTCGCGGGGGAGGACGACGGTCCGCTCCCCGGCCGGCAGCAGCAGCCCGCGGGCCAGGAGCCAGCCGACGGGCGGCGACGGTGCGGCGGGATCGACCGTCCCGTACGGCGGCCCCCAGGTGAGCCGCCCCAGCACGCTGTGATCGGGGTTGTCAGGGTTCTCCGGGCTCCCAGGGCCCGGTTCCGCGGTCCCGGCGCGGTGGACACCGGGCGGGGCGCCGGCCAGCAGCGCGTCGAGCCGCTCCCGGTCCGTGAACAGGCCGGTCAGCGCGGCCAGCGCGCTGACCGGGTCGTGCGTGGGCGGCAGACCGGCTGCCGCGAGGATCTCCTGCAGCCGGCCGGGCGACATGCCCGCCGTCGCCTCCGCGAGCGTCGGGCCCAGTCCGGTCGGCGACGGCCCGCTCGGTGTCGGAGCCAGCAACTCGCGCGCGGTCCGCACCAGCCGCAGCCGGTCGTCGCCGCCCCACACCAGCGCCTGCGCGCGCAGCGCGGCCAGCGCGTGCGGCAGCCGCGCCGCGACGGCTTCGCGGTTGTCGCCGTCCCACCCGGTGAGCAGCCCGCTCAGCGTCTCGACGGAGCAGGGATCGGGCGCGACCGCCAGCGCGTCCGCGACCTGCAGCGCGAAGCGGTCCAGCCGTTCGACGGCCCGCACCACCGACGCCCGGGTGCCGGCCCGCGTGGCGAGCTGCGTGAGGTCGTTGGGGACGGGCGAGAGCAGGTCCGGCCGGGCGCGCAACAGCGCGGCGAGGGCGGCGTCGTCCCGCGCCCGCAGATCGTCGGCGAGCGTCCGCGGCCCCACCACCCCACCCTGCTCCTGGTTGCTCATCCCCACAACGGTAGCGCCGCGCCCCGACACCGTCCGGTGCGCGGTAACGTCGGGGCGGACGGTGTGTCACCAGTCGGCGGTCGGTGGGAAGCGTGGGCATCGAGAGCGAACAGCTCGTCTTCGACTATCTGAGCCGGGTCGGAGACCTGGCGCATGCGACGTCGATGACGGCTGCGCAACGCGCCCGCCTCGTCGGCGACCTCCGGACCTACGTCGACCGGGCCCGTGCCACCGAGGGCGGCGCGTGGACGACGGCCGACGTCGGCCGCGTCCTGGCGCGCCTGGGCAAACCCGAGGAGGTCGTGGCCGCCTCCGTCGGCGGCGC
>DASSBO010000139.1:0-3281 GCA_035698655.1 Streptomyces sp. | reverse complement strand
CGGCGGCGCCGCCTCGAACGGCTTGTACACCTTGCGGACGATCTCCCAGTACGGCTCCAGGTCGGACACCGCCTGCAGCGAAAGACCGGTCTCGCGGTCGCTGTGGTCGGTCGCGGCGACGATCGCGGACAGCGAGGGCTGGGACGTGGTGCCCGACATCGACGGCTGGCTGGTGGTGCCGGACATCGGTGCGCTGGCGACGTCGACCGCGTCCACGCCGGCTTCGAGCGCGGCCAGCAGGGTGGCGAGCTGGCCGCCGGGGGTGTCGTGGGTGTGCAGGTGGACCGGCAGGTCGAACCGGTCTCGCAGCGCGGTGACCAGGGTGTGGGCCGCGGGCGCGCGCAGCAGGCCGGCCATGTCCTTGATCGCCAGCACGTGTGCGCCGGCCTTGACGATGCGTTCGGCCAGCGCGAGGTAGTAGTCGAGGGTGTAGAGCTGTTCGGCGGGGCTGGCCAGGTCGCCGGTGTAGCACAGGGCGACCTCGGCCACCGCGGTGCCGGTCTCGCGCACCGCCGCGATGGCCGGCTGCATCTGGTCGATGTCGTTGAGGGCGTCGAAGATCCGGAAGATGTCGACGCCGGTGCGGGCCGCCTCGTGGACGAAGGCGTCGGTGACTTCCGTCGGGTAGGGCGTGTAGCCGACGGTGTTGCGGCCGCGCAGCAGCATCTGCGTGCAGATGTTGGGCGCCGCCTCGCGCAGCGCGGCGAGCCGCTCCCACGGGTCTTCGGCCAGGAAGCGCAGCGCGACGTCGTAGGTGGCGCCGCCCCAGCACTCGAAGCTGAGCAGCTGCGGGGCCAGCCGCGCCATGTGCGGGGCGACGGCGAGCAGGTCGCGGGTGCGCACCCGGGTGGCCAGCAGCGACTTGTGAGCGTCACGGAAGGTGGTGTCGGTGACGGCGACCGCCTTCTGCTCGCGCAGCCGCTGCGCGAACCGCTCCGGGCCGAGCTCCCGCAGCAGCTGCCGGGAGCCGTCAGGGGCCGGTGCGTTGAGGTCGGCCGCCGGGAGCTTGAGCGCCGGTTCGGCGGTCTTCGGGCGGGCGCCGTTGGGCTTGTTGACGGTGACGTCGGCCAGGTAGGTGAGCAGCCTGGTGCCGCGGTCGGCCGGCTTGCGGGCGCGCAGCAGCTCGGGGTGGGCGTCGATGAAGCCGGTGGAGACGCGGCCCGCCGCGAAGTCCGGGTCGTCCAGCACGGAGGCGAGGAACGGCAGGTTCGTCGAGACGCCGCGGATGCGGAACTCGGCGATGGCGCGCCGGGCGCGGCGCACCGCGTTCTCGAAGTCGGAGCCGGTGCAGGTCAGCTTGACCAGCATGGAGTCGAAGTGCGCGCTGGTCTCGGCGCCGGTGTGCGTGGTGCCGCCGTCCAGCCGGACGCCCGGGCCGCCGGGGGAGCGGTAGGCGCTGATGACACCGGTGTCGGGGCGGAAGCCGTTGGCCGGGTCCTCGGTGGTGATGCGGCACTGCAGGGCGGCGCCGGAGACACGGATGTTCTCCTGCTCGAAGCCCAGTTCGGGCAGCGTGGCGCCGTCGGCGATGCGCAGCTGGGCGAGCACCAGGTCGCGGTTGGTGACCTGCTCGGTGACGGTGTGCTCGACCTGGATGCGCGGGTTCATCTCGATGAAGACGTGCCGGCCGCGCTCGTCGACGAGGAACTCCACGGTCCCGGCGTTGACGTAGCCGATGTGCTTGGCGAAGGCGACGGCGTCGTCGCAGATGCGCTGCCGCAGCTCGGGGTCGAGGTTCTGCGCGGGCGCGATCTCGATGACCTTCTGGTGGCGGCGCTGCAGCGAGCAGTCCCGCTCGTAGAGGTGGACGACGTTGCCGGCGGCGTCGGCGAGGATCTGCACCTCGATGTGCCGCGGGTTGACCACGGCCTCCTCCAGGAACACCGATGCGTCGCCGAAGGCCGACTCGGCCTCGCGCATCGCGGCCTCGATGGACTCGCGCAGCCGGGAGGGGTCGTCGACCTGCCGCATGCCGCGTCCGCCGCCGCCCGCGACGGCCTTGACGAAGACGGGGAAGCCGATCTCCTCGGAAGCGGCCATCAGAGTGTCGACGTCGTCGGAGGCGGCCGAGGAGCGCAGCGTGCTCACGCCCGCCTCGCGGGCGGCGGCCACCGCGTGTGACTTGTTGCCGGTCAGCTGCAGGACGCTGGTCGGCGGGCCGACGAACTTGATCCCCGACTCCTCGCAGGCCTGCGCAAGGTTCGGGTTCTCCGACATGAAGCCGTACCCGGGGTAGATGGCGTCGGCGCCGGCCTGCCGGGCGGCCTTGACGACCTCCTCGACCGACAGGTAGGCGCGGACGGGGTGTCCCGCCTCGCCGATCTGGTAGGCCTCGTCGGCCTTGGCCCGGTGCAGCGAATTGCGGTCTTCGTACGGGAAGACGGCCACCGTCGACAGACCCAGTTCGTATGCGGCACGGAACGCCCGGATGGCGATCTCGCCCCGGTTGGCCACGAGCACCTTGCGGAACATGCTGCCTGCTCTCCTCGGGGGTCAGGTTGCGCTGATCGTAGAGGCACTTCTGCCCGGGCGAAACCGGTGGCACTCAGTGCCATGCATCACTTTGCGGTATCGATCGAGCCCTGTCCAGAGCCGTCTCGGGGTGCGATCCGATGGCACTCGGTGCAGAACCGGCGAGGTGTTCGGAAGATCGCTCGGAGGAAGGGCGATGGCCACTCGAACGGGTGAGAGCGGGCGGAGCGGGCCACCCGGAGGCGTGATGGTCGCGAAGCATGCGTGACGGCCGGTGTTCCGGCCGACGCGGCTCCGTCCCCGGAGCCGTGCCTCACTGCGAAAGGAACATGCAGCATGTCACGACTGGCCAAGGCCGCTTCTCTCGTCGTCGCCTCGGGCGCCATCGTCGTCGGGGGCGCCGGCGGCGCCTTCGCGGACAGCGGGGCGCAGGGCGCGGCCGTCGGCTCGCCCGGTGTGCTGTCGGGGAACGTGATCCAGGTCCCGATCCACATCCCGGTCAACGTGTGCGGCAACTCCGTCAACGTCATCGGTCTGCTGAACCCGGTGTTCGGCAACGCCTGCGTCAACGGGGACGTCGACCACCACGACGACGGCGGCTACTGACCGTCGGCAAAGGGGCGGGCGCCGGCATCCGGCGCCCGCCCCTGTCGTGTGCCGCCGGCACTCAGTCCTCGGTCAGCTCCTCCAGGCGCTCGCGCAGAGCGCCCTGGGCCTCCCGCGCCGCGGGCAGCGCGGCCGCGCGCGGCAGCAGCTGCGAGGTGAGCAGCGTCGTCAGCGCCGAGGTGTCGGTGCCGGAGCCCGCACCG
>DASSBO010000138.1:0-4580 GCA_035698655.1 Streptomyces sp. | reverse complement strand
CGACAGCAGCGCCGTCCAGGTCCGGCCGTTGAGCGTGCCGGTGAGGGGGATGGACGCGTCGCGCTGGAAGCGCCGTACCGCCTTGGCGGTAGCTCGGGTGAAGCGGCCGTGGATACGCCCGTCGTACTCGTGCGTCCGACGCAGGAAGCACTGGCCGGCCTTGACGCGGTCGCCCCGGTCACCGCGCTGGAGCTTCGGGTAGCGCGGGAAGTCAACCCGAACCCCGCAGTGCGGGGCCGCCTTCGGGGGCAGCGTGCCGCGGCCGAAGTCGGTGTAGTTGCTGTCGATGCTGAGCGAGACGCCGCCGTACGTCTCGGTGTGGGTGCCGCAGAACTGGCGCATCCGGTGCCGGCGCCATGCGTCGTCGGCGAGGTACTCGGTGCTGGTCGTCCCCCAGGACAGCTTGCACGGCGGGTCGCGCCGGACGTAGTGGGCGACCCAGATCCGGTCCGGCAGGGTGGGGGCGTCGTCCGGGTCGAGCCGGGCGTCGTCGAGCATCCGGATCCCGGACGCCGCCGAGGAGTAGTACCCGCTGTCGTAGCCGACGTCGTGCAGTCTCTCGGTCCACGCCGAGACCAGGGCGAGCGCGGACAGCCGGCAGTCGGCGTTGCCGATGTCGAACGCCTCGAGGTCGTACCACAGGGTGCTGCCCACGCCGAGGCCGTACGACTGCGCCGCCGCGACCGCCTCGTCGGCCTGCTCACGTCCCTGGGCGCGCGCGCCCGCGTAGTCGTCGGCGGGGCTCGGGTCGATCAGCTCCCAGCGCTTGACGTCACGCCGGCACGAGGCCTGCAGCCCGACGTGCAGCGGAAACAGCCGCCAGCCCTTGTTCGCTTGCTCGGAGACCCAGTCGGGCGAGAGGTAGGTCTGCACGTCGCAGTAGCGGTTGATGCCGGAGGTGTAGATCCCCACCCCGGCGTACGGCGAGTGCTCCCGCCACGCGTCCATCTCCTCCTGCGCGGGCGCCTGGCACGCGTCGAAGGCGTAGCCGCTGAACGACCCCGGCATCGCGCGGGTGGCGGCGGTGGCCGGTACGGCGTCCGTCAGGGCCAGGCCGGCAACGGCCGCGAACGCGGCGACGACCGCGATGAGCCCGCGTGTCCGCGACGGAGCGGTCCGGCGTCCCGGATGTGCCCGGCGGCCCCGGACCTCTGAACGGATGCGCATGTGAAGTCCCCCGAGGTAGAGGCCAGCACCCTAACCGGCCCGCGCTCCTCGTGTCCGGCAGACTGGCGCAGTGCCCGTCCGACTCCGCCCCGCCGACCCGGCCGACGTCGCTGCGGCGCTCGACCGGTTCCGCTCGGGGACGGCCGAGCAGGCCGACCTGCGGCTGCTGACCAAGCACCTGCTCGCCGTGCTGGTGACGCGCGCGCCCGGAGGTGCGGTGGAGGTACGCGTCCCGCCGTTCGCCGTCGCCCAGTGCGTCGAGGGGACCCGGCACACCCGGGGCACCCCGCCAGCGGTCGTGGAGATGGACGCAGCGACCTGGGTGGCGCTCGCCGTGGGGGATCTGGGCTGGGCCGAGGCGTCCGCTGCCGGGCGGGTCCGCGCCTCGGGTGAGCGCTCGGACCTGTCGCCGCTGCTGCCGCTGCACCCCTGACCGCCGAGCCGGAATGGGTCACGAACGACCTGTTCTCGGCCGCGGGACGCGGAGTTCGTGACCCGTTCCGTCACGGGACCGACTGCCTACCTCCCGGCCTGCTTCTTTCCGTGCCCGGCGTGCCCGCCGTGCCCGTGCTTGCCCTGCTTGCCGTGCTTCTTGTGGCGCTGGTGCTGGTGCTTGTGCGTGGCCTGGCCGCCGTGCTTCTTGTGGTGCTGCTTGCCGGCGTGGTGGCCCTGACCGTGCTTGGCCTTGCCGTGGTGCTGCCTGCCGGCGTGGTGCCCGTTGCCGTGATGCCCCTTGCCGTGGTGCCGGTGCACCTCCGGGGCGCCCGTCCGCAGGGCATGCCAGGTGCCCGGACTGGCCACGCCGCTGACCCGGAGGCCGTGCCTGGTCTGGTAGCGCGCGACCGCCGAAGCCGTGCCCGGTCCGAAGTAGCCCTGCACCGGAACGCTCCCCGGTAGTGCAGCCGTGAGGGCGCGCTGGAGCCGCCGGACGACCGGACCCTCCGACCCGCGCTTGAGCACGGGATGCGGCCCGGCCGCGAGGAGCGCGGTCCAGGTGCGGCGGTCGGTGCGCCCGGTGGCGCGGAGACCGCGCCGGTGCTGGAAGCTGCGCACGGCCTGGCGGGTCTCCGAGCCGTACGCACCGCCGCTGTCGCCGCGGTAGTGGCCCAGCTCGCGCAGCAGGCACTGGGCGACGCGAACACGGCTGCCGCGGTCGCCCCGGTGCATCCGCGCGTAGCGCGTCCGGTCGGCGCTCCGCCCGCAGACCGCCGGCGTACGACGCACCTGCGGCGACGTGCCGAGGTCGACGAAGTTGCGGTCGATCGCCATCCGCACGCCGCCGTAGGACGCGCTCACGTCGAGGGCGTACTGGTGGACGCGGTGGTTCTCCCGCCAGCGGGGAGCGCGGAGGTACTTGGTCCACGACACGTCGCGGCGGCCGTTCGCCCACGCGAACCACACCTGGTCGGGGGCGGTGTAGCGGCGGTTGCCGCGCTCCCGGCCGACGACGGCGATCCCGGCGCTGACGCTGGAGTAGACGCCCGAGCGGTAGCCACCGCGGTGCAGCTGCTCCGTCCAGGCGGACAGGAAGTGCAGCGCGGCCTTGCGGCAGTGCGCGTTCCCGGTCGGGAACCACTCGAGGTCGTACCAGAGCGTGCTGCCCCGCGCGATGCCCAGCCGGTACGCCGCGGCGCGCGCACCCCGAGCCGCGCGGACGCCCTGGGCCTGAGCACGGGGGTAGCGGTGACGGGCACCGGGGCGCGCCGAGATCCGGGAGTGGTACGACGTGCAGCTCGCCTGGGGGCCGACCCAGATCGGCAGCAGCTTCCAGCCGTTCCCCGTCTGGTGGTCGACCCAGCCCGCCGTCAGGTGACGTTGGGCGCACGCGCGCAGGGCGCCGCCGATGTAGATGCCGACGCCGAGGAACGGCGAGGTCACCCGCCACCGGTCCATGGCCGCGCTTGAGGGCGCCCGGCAGGCGTCGAAGGCGAAGCCGGTCCATCGGGCGGCGGCGCCGGGCGCATCCGCGCGGACTCCCCATCGGGTTGCCCGGGAGGCTCCCTCGTCCGATCCGCCCGACCCGCCCGACGCCGATGTCGATGTCGCGGCGGGCGCGGTGACCAGGGACAGGAAGGGCGAGGCCGACTCGACGGCCCGGTGGGCGTTCCGCTCCCGCGGCATCGCGGCGTCGGCCGGCAGCACGGCCAGGCAGACGGCCACCGCCACGAGCGGGGCGACAGCGGTGCGGAGCGCGGTGCGCAGGCGGGCCGGAGCGCGCATGGTGGATCACCTCGGTGCGAACGATGCGGACAGGTGCGATCAGGCCGGACGGGCCGGCCCCGGTCGGGCGGCGCGAGTCGTGCACGGAGGTGCAGCAGGCGGGGAAGTCGCTGCCCGAGAGTAGGCAGGACCGGTCCGGCCGCGCGGCGTTTTGGCAGAACTGGGGGATTAGGGTGGCCGTCATGCCTAGCACCCCTCGCTCGTTGAGCACCGACCAGATCCGCACCGCCGTCCGCGACGTGCTGCCCTCGATCCGCGCCGACCTGGACGCACTCGTGCGGATCCCGTCGGTCAGCGCCGACCCCGCCCGGGTGGACGACGTACGGCGCTCCGCCGAGGCCACCGCCGACCTGTTCCGGGCCGAGGGGTTCGCGGACGTGCAGATCCTCACCGTCGAAGGCGGTGCCCCCGCCGTGGTCGCGCGTCGGCCCGCTCCGGAGGGCGCCCCGACGGTCCTGCTCTATGCCCACCACGACGTGCAGCCCGAGGGCGACCCCGCGCAGTGGGACAGCGAGCCGTTCGAGCCCACCGAGCGCGGGGACCGTCTCTACGGACGCGGCGCCGCCGACGACAAGGCCGGGATCGCCGCCCACCTGGCCGCGGTCCGGGCCTTCGGCGACGACCTGCCCGTCGGCGTCACGGTGCTCGTCGAGGGCGAGGAGGAGATCGGCTCGCCGACCCTCGAGGCGTTCCTGGTCGCGCACAAGCATCTGCTCGATGCCGACGTCATCGTCATCGCCGACTCCGGGAATTGGGACATCGGCGTGCCGGCCCTGACCACCAGCCTGCGTGGCCTGGTCGCCGGCATCGTCGAGGTGCGCACCCTCGAGCACGGCGTGCACTCGGGGATGTGGGGCGGCGTGGTGCCCGACGCGGTGACCGCCCTGGTCCGCCTGCTCGCGACCCTGCACGACGACAGGGGCAACGTCGCGGTCGAGGGTCTGCACGGCGGACCCGCGGCCGACGTGGAGTACCCCGCCGACCGGCTGCGCGCCGAGTCCGGGATCGCCGACGGTGTCGAGCTGATCGGCGACGGCTCGGTCGTCGAACGGCTGTGGACCCGGCCCGCGGTGGCGGTCATCGGCATGGACGTCACCCCGACGGCGGCCGCCAGCAACACCCTGATCCCGGTGGCGACGGCGAAGATCTCGGTGCGGCTCGCGCCCGGCGACAACGCTACGAGCGCGATGGCG
>DASSBO010000137.1:0-6617 GCA_035698655.1 Streptomyces sp. | reverse complement strand
CGACCGCCCGCACGGAGGGTATCGGGCGGCGGTACGGACTACTCCGCAAGAGTGACGGGCGCGGTCGGTGCCAGTGGTGCGTGCCCCAGTACCGGGCTGACCAGCCGGCGGGTGAGCAGCGCAAGCAGCGTGTCGGAGCGGTGCGGCTGGTGCGGGGCGATGCCGGGGGGCGCGGGAGCCAGCGGCACGAGCAGGTCGGCGCCTCCCGGGGAGCCGGACGCGGGGTCGGCCTGCGGGTCGTGGTGCAGCCACAGCGTCATCATGTACAGCTCGGGTACGGACAGCAGCCGCGGCTGGTACGGCATCGGGTAGGACTCGGCCTGTCTCAGGGCGCGGCGGGTGGAGGACAGGTAGGGGCCGCCGCAGAAGTGCCCGAACGCCCACCCGTCCGCCGTGAGCTGGGCCTCTGCGGCTCCGGGAACGGTCTCCTCGCTGCCCGGCGCGTCGGTGTCGTGCAGCAGGAACCGCCAGCCCGTCAGCCGCGCGTGCGGGGGCCCGTCCTGGCTGTGGACGCGCGCCAGTTCGTGCACGGGCAGCGGAAGCTCGGGCCGTACCGAGGGCATGGAGCCGAGGGCCGCGAGGACGCTGCGCAGAGCGGGGGCCGGAGCCGGAGGAACATGCAGGGGCATGGCGGTCGCCTCTCACGTCGGTACGACACGATGGTGCGAAAAAGGGCGTGGAACGGCGCTGTCGGTGGTGCGGGGAACCACGGGGGCCGGCGGCTTCCAGTCCCGCACAGGTTCGTCCGTGTGCCGGGAATGTTCGCCTGCGCCGGAGTTTATACGACAGTTGTTCCCCGCGCCTTTCGGCTAACACCTCCGGCCATTCACCGCAAGGCGATAATCCGTCACCGTGTGGACCTCCCCGGGCATCTTCCCGGCACCTCACGGGGCGGCTGCCTCGGATTCCGCGGGAAAACCCGGACGTCCGGTTCCGGACGCCCCTTTTTGCCGCGTCCTGTGCTGGGGGCCGACGCCCCCGCCGTATGCCGTCGGAATGTGCCGCGACCACGTGGTGCGATCAGGTTAGCGCGTGTGTTCCCGTTCGGAGGCGTTATCGATCACATGACCGGGCATCATCGTCCCTACTGCTGCTGCCTGCCGTCGCGGGCAGTCCTGACGAGGAGGGACGCCCTGATGGGTGAGAAGGTCGTGGCCGACAGGTTCGACCTGTCCGACCGGCTGCGGTACCGGCGCAAGTTGCGCAGGTGTCTCGACGGCCTGGGACGACTGCTGGAGGAGAAGCGCTTCGACCGCCCCCGCAATCTCATGGGGCTGGAGATCGAACTGAATCTCACGGACGCCGACGGCATGCCCCGCATGATGAACGCCGAGGTGCTGCAGCGGATCGCCAGCCGCGATTTCCAGACCGAGCTGGGACAGTTCAACCTCGAGGTCAATATCGTTCCGCACCGGCTGGAAGGCCGGGTGCTCGACCAGCTGGCCGAGGAGTTGCGCACCGGATTGGCATATGCCGACCGCAAAGCCCGGGAAGTGGGCGCCGGGATTGTGATGATCGGAATTCTGCCGACGCTCACGAGCGAGGATCTGGTCTCGGCGAACCTGTCCGCCGTCGACAGGTACACGCTGCTGAACGACCAGATCATGGCGTCGCGCGGTGAGGAGATGATCCTTGACATCCAGGGTGTGGACCACCTGCGCTACGTCTCGGAGTCGATCGCGCCCGAGGCCGCCTGCACCTCCGTGCAGCTCCACCTGCAGGTCACCCCCGGCCGCTTCTGCGACGTGTGGAACGCGGCCCAGGCGGTGGCCGGCGCGCAGATCGCCATGGGCGCCAACTCGCCCTTCCTCTTCGGCCACGAGCTGTGGCGCGAGTCGCGCCCGCCGCTCTTCCAGCAGGCCACCGACACCCGGCCGCCCGAGATGGCCGCCCAGGGGGTCCGGCCGCGTACCTGGTTCGGCGAGCGATGGATCGAGGACGTGCGGGACCTGTTCGAGGAGAACGTGCGGTACTTCCCCGCGCTGCTGCCGATGTGCGACGACGAGGACCCGCAGCAGGTCCTGGCGTCCGGCGGCGTGCCCGCACTGCACGAACTGGTGCTGCACAACGGCACCGTCTACCGCTGGAACCGCCCCGTCTACGGAGTCGGCGACGGAGTGCCCCACCTGCGCGTGGAGAACCGGGTGCTGCCCGCCGGCCCGACCGTCACCGACGTGCTGGCGAACACCGCCTTCTACTACGGTCTGGTGCGCGCGCTGGCCGACCAGCCGAGGCCGGTGTGGACGCGGATGCCGTTCGAGGCCGCCGCCGCGAACTTCGATGCCGCCTGCCGCCACGGCATCGACGCGGAACTGCACTGGCCCCGCAACGGGCGCGGCTCCGGCCTGGCGGCCCTCCCCGCGGTGCGCCTGGTGCGCGACGAGCTGCTCCCGCTGGCCGCGGCCGGCCTGGACGCCTGGGGCCTGGCGCCCGCGGACCGCGACCGCTACCTGGGAGTGATCGAGGAACGCTGCAGGCGCCGCGTGAACGGTGCCTCCTGGCAGGCCGCCGCGTTCCACCGGGCCGAGGAGTCGGGGCTGGCACGGGAGAAGGCGCTCGCGGCGATGACGCGCCGGTACGGTGAGCTGGTACGTGCCGGCGACCCGGTGCACAGCTGGCCCGCCGGGCCCTGAGCCGCCGGGCCCGGGCCGGCGCGCAACGACTAGCGTGGGCGGGCCGGCGCAGCGGACGCCCGGTGGAGTGGAGGCAAGGTTGCAGTCCCCGACGCGTGAGACGGCCGCGGCGCCGGCCGGCCTCCCCCTCACCCGGAGGGTCCTGGGCCGCGAGACGATCCTCGTCCTCGCACTCTCCCTCGGCGCGAGCGGCGTGTCCGCCCTGATCAGCTTCGTCGGTTCGGCCACCGCTCCCGGCTCGCTCGCCGACCAGGCGGCGCACCTGAACTCCTCCCAGGCGCCCGACCGGCCGTGGCTGGACCTGGCCTGGCAGCTCTTCGGCATCGCCACCGCGCTGGTCCCCGTCGCCCTGGTCGCCCACCTGCTGACCCGGGAGGGCACGGGCGGGCTGCGCGCCGTGGGCCTGGACCTGCGCCGCCCGCGGTTCGACCTGGCGTGGGGCGCGGTGATCGCCGCGGGCATCGGCGGCACGGGGCTGCTGCTCTATCTCGGCGCCCGTGCCGCCGGCTTCAATCTCACGGTCGTGCCCGAAAGCCTTCCCGACGTGTGGTGGCGCATCCCGGTGCTGGTGGCCGCGGCGGTCCAGAACGCGGTGCTGGAGGAGGTCGTGGTCGTCGGGTACCTGCTGCGGAGGCTGGACCAGACCGGGTGGACGCCGATGGCAGCCCTGGCCGCCAGCGCCGTCCTGCGCGGCTCCTACCACCTCTACCAGGGCATCGGGGGACTGCTGGGCAACATGGCGATGGGCGTGATCTTCGTGCTGCTCTACCGGCGCTGGGGCCGGATCGGCCCGCTGGTCGCCGCGCACGCCCTCATCGACACCGTCGCCTTCGTCGGGTACGTGCTGCTGGCAGGACAGGTGAGCTGGCTGCCCACGCCCTGACGGCCGCTTGGCCGCCGCCGGCCCCGGCTCACAGCGCGGCCTGCAGCTCCGCCTCGAAGACGGTGACGGCGCCGCCGGACAGCAGCGTGCGGTCCCCGCGCACCACGGTGCGCACCCGGCCGGTGCGCGGGGAGGCCTGCAGGCCCGTCAGCTCCGGCCGGCCCAGCCGCTCGGACCACAGCGGGGCCAGTGCGGTGTGCGCGCTGCCGGTGACCGGGTCCTCCGGGATGCCGACGGCCGGCCCGAAGAAGCGGGAGACGAAGTCGTATCCGCCCGCCGGGTCCTGTGCGGCGGCTGTGACGATCACCCCGCGGTGCGGGAGCCGGGCCAGCGCCGAGAAGTCCGGGGCCAGGCCGCGCACCGTCTGCTCGTCGGCGACCTCCACCATCAGGTCGCCCACCTGGGGCCCGGTGTCGAAGGCGGCCTGCACCGGGGCGCCCAGCGCCTGGGCGACGCCGGCCGGCACCGGGAGTTCGGCCAGCGGAGCGGTCGGAAAGTCGAGCGTGATCTCCCCGTTCGCCTCGGGCCGCGCCGTCAGCACTCCGCTGCGGGTGCGGAACCGCAGCAGCTCGCCGGCGGCGCCGACGCCGCGCAGCACGTGTGCGGTGGCGAGAGTGGCATGCCCGCACAGGTCCACCTCGGTGCGCGGAGTGAACCAGCGCAGCGCCCAGTCGGCCTCCGTGTCCCCGCTCAGAGGGTGGGCGTAGGCGGTCTCGGAGAGGTTCATCTCAGCGGCGAGCCGCTGCAGGCGGTCGTCGGCCGGGAAGGACTCCTCGAGCAGGACCACGGCCGCGGGGTTGCCCGCATAGGGCTCGAAGGTGAAGGCGTCGACGGTGCGGATCTTCATGTACCGGACCCTAACCGGCGACCTGTCCGACAGGTGTCTCGAGGGGTGACACTCCTGTCGGAGATTGGCATGATGACCGGATGCACGCACCGTCCGGCCCGCCGCGGAGCACGCGCGGCATGGGTCTCACGCTCGCTCTGGTCTCCGCCTTCGCCTTCGGCGGCTCCGGCCCCGCCGCCAAGCCGCTCATCGAAGCCGGGCTCGCGCCCCTCCACGTCACGTGGCTGCGGGTGGCCGGTGCCGCGCTGGTCATGCTGCCCCTGGCCTGGCGGCACCGTGACCTGCTGCGGGAGCGCCCCGGGCTGCTCGCGGGCTTCGGGCTGCTCGCGGTCGCCGGCGTGCAGGCCTGCTATTTCGCGGCGCTCTCCCGTATCCCGGTCGGCGTCGCCCTGCTGATCGAATACCTCGCCCCGGCGCTCGTCCTGGGCTGGGTCCGGTTCGTGCAGCGACGGCCGGTGAGCCGGGCCGCCGCCCTGGGGGTCGTCCTGGCGGTCGGCGGACTCGCGTGCGTCGTCGAGGTGTGGTCCGGACTCGCCTTCGACGCGGTCGGGCTGTTGCTGGCGCTGGGCGCGGCCTGCTGCCAGGTCGGGTACTTCGTACTGTCCGACCACGGGAGCGACGGGCGGGACAGCCGACGCGCCCCGGACCCTGTGGGCGTCATCGCCTTCGGACTGCTCCTGGGCGCACTGCTGCTCACCCTCGTCGCCAGGCCCTGGGAGATGGCCTGGTCGGTGCTGGGCGGCCCGGCCCGGCTGGACGGGCAGCAACTGCCCGCCGCCGTCCTGCTGGTGTGGATCGTGCTGATCGCCACCGTCGCCGCCTACCTCACGGGTGTCGTCTCCGTCAGGCGCCTCAGCCCGCAGGTGGCCGGCGTCGTGGCCTGCCTGGAGGCGGTGATTGCGACCGTGCTCGCCTGGTTCGTGCTGGGGGAGCACCTGTCCGCTCCGCAACTGGCCGGCGGCGCGGTCGTACTGGCCGGCGCGCTGATCGCACAGCGGTCGGCACCCGCGACGGGCTCCGCCGAGCCCGTCGCGGGCGGTGCCTCGGCTGCTGACCGTCAGCGGGCCGCCAGGTAGTCCGGCAGCGCCGTGTCCGCCGGCAGCTCGTCGGCGGGCACCGGCGTCCCGTGGGTGACGGACACCGGTACCACGCCCGCCCAGTGCGGGAGGGAGAGATCCTCCTCCTCGTCGTTGGGGCCGCCGCTGCGCACCTTGGCCGAGACCTCGGACAGGTCGATGCCGAGCACCGCGGTGGCGGCCAGTTCCTTGGCGTCGCCGGGGCGGCAGTCCGCGGCCCGGCCCGGGACGACGTGGTCGACGATCGCGTCCAGGGCGACGGACCGCTCGTCGGTGTCGAGAACCTGCCGGGCGGTGCCGTGTACGACCACCGAGCGGTAGTTGATCGAATGATGGAAGGCCGAGCGCGCCAGCACCAGGCCGTCCACCAGCGTGACGGTCAGGCACACCGGCAGCCCCGCCTCGTCACCCGCGGCACGCAGCGGGCGGGAACCGGTGGAACCGTGCACGTAGAGGCGCTCGCCCACGCGTGCGTAGAGCGTGGGCAGCACGACGGGAGCGCCGTCCCGCACGAACCCCAGGTGGCACAGCCGCCCTTCGTCCAGCACCCGGTGCACGAGTTCACGGTCGTAGGCGGCGCGCTCGGCCGCGCGGGTGGGCACGGTCCGCCCGGTGGGCCGGTAGCCGTCGTCGGTGGTGTCGGTGGAGGACACGGGAATCTCCTTGCGCGATGTATTGCACTAGTGCATAATAATGTTTGTGCTAGGAGATTACATGTTCACCGGACGCCGTGCATCCGAGATCGCGGCCGACGTCGAACGAGGGGTCGCCGACGGCCGGCTGGCCCCCGGCCAGTCGCTGCCGCCGCTGCGCGAACTCGCCCGTGAGCTGGGCGTCAACCCGAACACGGTCGCCGCCGCCTACCGCACGCTGCGCGAACGCGGCGTCGTCGAGACCGCCGGCCGGCGCGGAACGCGGGTGCGCGCCCGTCCGGCGAACGCGCCGCGCGAGGAGTTGCGCGTCGAACCGCCGCCCGGCGGTCGTGACCTCTCCCAGGGCAACCCCGACCCGGCGCTGCTGCCCGGGCTCGGCGAAGCCCTGCGGGAAGCCGCCCGGCGTGCCGAGCGCGATCCCACGCTCTACGGCGCGCCCGCCGTCATCGAGGAGCTGGCCGCCCCCGCGCGTGCCGCCTTCGAAGCGGACAGCGTCACGGCCGGACCACTCGCCGTCACATCCGG
>DASSBO010000136.1:0-10406 GCA_035698655.1 Streptomyces sp. | reverse complement strand
AGCAGCACCCGCCGGCCGGGTCCGGGCGCCAGCGAGGCGAACTCCAGCACCACCGGCAGGAAGTCCGGCAGCTCCCGCTCGGGCGGCACGTACCCGGCCTGCCGGTAGACGTGCTTGAGGGCCAGCAGCGCCATGCCGCGGGCCCGGGTGTCCCCGTGCCGGTAGTACGTCAGGTGCAGCGAGCGCCGGCGGGTGTGGTCGAAGGTCTCCACGTAGGTGCGGGCCGCCTCGGCCGGCGGAACGGCGCGCAGCCGCCCGGCGACGTCGGCCAGTTGCTCGCGGTGCGGCCGGTGCCGGATCGCGGGCAGCGCTTCGCGGACGTCGTCGAGCAGCGCGGCGGTGTGCTCGTCGGGGTACCGCAGCAGCAGCGCGGCCATCCGGTGCCGCAGCGGGGCGTCGTCGTCCTTGAGCGCGCGGTGCGCGCGGCGCGGCGCCCTCACGGGGCGGATCCGCCGTCGAACAGCCCGGGGGCCGGGCCGGAGCCGTTCCAGCCGAGCAGGTTGAACCGGACCTGGCCGTCGCTGTCCCGGAACTGGCTGCCGCCGCCGGGCGTCTGCAGGCCGGGCAGCGAGGGCGGGGCCGCGTCGAGGGCGTCCTCGGTGTGCGCCGCGCCGTCGGCGGCGCCGCCCGGATAGCCCAGCGAGCAGTGCTGGTCCTGCAGGGCGCCGGTGCCCTCCGCGTGGGTGCGGGGGATGACGTACCGGTCGTCGTACTTGGCGATCGCGAGGCGCTGGTAGAGGTCCTCCAGGTCCTCCGCGCTCATGCCGGCCGCCTGCAGCACCCGCTCGTCGGCCGGGTCGCCGAGTTGCCTGCTGCGCATGTGGGCGCGCATCGCGGTCAGTTTGCGCAGCACGCCCTCGATGACGTCGGTGTCCCCCGCGGTCAGCAGGTTCGCGAGGTAGCCGAGCGGGATGCGCAGCGACTCGATGGCCGCGAACACCCGGTCGGGGTCGTCGTCGTGGTGACCGGCGGCGTGCACGGCGTCCTTGACCGGGGACAGCGGCGGCACGTACCAGACCATCGGCATGGTGCGGTACTCCGGATGCAACGGGAGCGCGACCCGGTGCTGCTTGATCAGCGCGTAGGTGGGGGAACGCTTGGCGGCCTTGATCCAGTCGTGGGCGACGCCGCTCGCCTCGGCGTCGGCCTGCACCTGCGGGTCGTGCGGGTCGAGGAAGACGGACAGCTGCGCCTCGTACAGGTCCTTGTCGTCCGGCACGGAGGCGGCCTCCAGCACCGCGTCCGGGTCGTAGAGCATCACGCCCAGGTGCCGCAGCCGGCCGACGCAGGTCTCCGAGCAGATCGTGGGCTGTCCGGCCTCGATGCGCGGATAGCAGAAGGTGCACTTCTCGGCCTTGCCGGTGCGGTGGTTGAAGTAGACCTTCTTGTACGGGCAGCCGGAGACGCAGAACCGCCAGCCGCGGCAGCGGTCCTGGTCGACCAGCACGATGCCGTCCTCCTCCCGCTTGTACATCGCGCCGGACGGGCAGGAGGCGACGCACGACGGGTTGAGGCAGTGTTCGCAGATGCGCGGCAGGTAGAACATGAAGGCCTGCTCGAACTCCATGCGCACCTTCTCGGCGAGCCCGTCCAGCACCGGGTCGGCCGTGGCGTCGCCGGGCGCGCCCGCCAGGTCGTCGCTCCAGTTGGGGCCGTTGTCGGGCGTCATGGCGAGGCCGGTCAGCTGGGACTTGGCCCGGGCGCTGGGCATCGAGTCGGACAGCGGTGCGGTGATGAGCCGCTCGTAGTCGTAGGTCCACGGCTCGTAGAAGTCGTCCAGGGCCGGCAGGTCCGGGTTGTAGAAGATCGTCAGCAGCTTGCGCAGCCGGCCGCCGGCCTTCAGCTTCAGCCGGCCGCGCTTGTTCAGCGTCCAGCCGCCCTTCCACTCGTTCTGGTCCTCGTACCGGCGGGGGTAGCCGACGCCCGGCTTGGTCTCGACGTTGTTGAACCAGATGTAGTCGCTGCCGGGCCGGTTGGTCCACGTCTGCTTGCAGGTCACCGAGCAGGTGTGGCAGCCGATGCACTTGTCCAGGTTCATCACCATGGCGACCTGCGCCATGACGCGCCGTCCGCTCCGCGTGCTGCCGGCCATCAGAACCGCACCTCCTGGCTACGCCGCCGGATGACGGTGAGCTCGTCGCGCTGGGCCGCGGTCGGCCCGATGTAGTTGAACCCGTAGGCGAACTGGGCGTAGCCGCCGATCAGGTGGGTCGGCTTGATCAGCAGCCTGGTCAGCGAGTTGTCGCCGCCGCCGTGCCGCCCGTTCGCCTCCGTCCGCGGGACGTTCAGGTGCCGGTCCAGCGTGTGGTACATGAACACGGTGCCCTCCGGCATCCGGTGGGTGACCACGGCCCGGCAGGCCACCACGCCGTTGGTGTTCACGGCCTCGATCCAGTCGTTGTCGGCCACCCCGACCTTCTCCGCGTCCAGCGGGCTCATCCAGATCACCGGGCCGCCGCGGAACAGCGTCAGCATGTGCAGGTTCTCCTGGTACTCGGAGTGGATGGACCACTTCGAGTGCGGGGTGAGGTAACGCACCACCAGCTCCGGCCGCCCGTCCGGGCCCGCGGTGGCCCGGCCGGTCCGCCCGGTCCGGTTCAGCGGCGGCCGGTAGGTGGGCAGCTGCTCGCCGTACTCGGCCATCCAGTCGTGGTCGAGAAAGAAGTGCTGCCGACCGGTCAGCGTGTGCCACGGCTTGTGCCGCTCGACGTTGATGGTGAACGCCGAGTACCGGCGGCCGCCCGCCTCGCTGCCGGACCACTCGGCCGAGGTGATCACCGCGCGGGGCTGGACGCGGGTGTCGCCGAACGTGATCCGTTCCCCGGAGCGCTCCTCTGCCATGTCGGCCAGCTCCACACCGGTGCGCTCCTCCAGCGCCCGGAAGGACTCCACGGCGAGCCGGCCGTTCGTGGTGCCCGACAGGGTGAGGATGGCCTCGCAGAACTGGTCGTCGCGGGCGAGGGAGGGCCGTCCGTCGGCGACGCCGCCGCGCACGGTGCCGTTGCTGCGCCGCAGCAGGTCGATCTCCCGGTCGGGTTTCCAGGTCAGGCCCTTGGTCGTGGTGCCGAGGGTGTCCAGCAGCGGACCGACGGCCGCCATCTTCTCCGCCACCGCCCCGTAGTCGCGCTCTACGACGATCAGCTTGGGCATCGTCTTCCCGGGCACCGGCTCGCACTCGCCCGCCCGCCAGTCGCGCACCCGCCCGTGCGGCTGGGCCAGCTCGTCCGGGGTGTCGTGCGCGAGCGGCGCGGCGATGACGTCGCGGCGGACGCCGAGATGCCGGGCCGCGAGCCGGGAGAACTCCTTCGCCACGTCGTGGAACAGGTCGAAGTCGGTCCGCGACTCCCACGGCGGGGCGATCGCCGGGTTGAACGAGTGCACGAACGGGTGCATGTCGGTGGACGACAGGTCGTGCTTCTCGTACCAGGTCGCCGCGGGGAGCACCACGTCGGAGAACAGGCAGGTGCTCGTCATGCGGAAGTCGACCGCCACCGACAGGTCGAGCTTCCCGGTCGGCGCCTCCTCGCGCCAGGTGACGTCCGTGGGGCGCAGGTCGGGCGGCGTCTCCTCGGCGGTCACGGCGCTGTCGGTGCCCAGCAGGTGCCGCAGCAGGTACTCGTGACCTTTCATCGACGACGCGAACAGGTTCGCCCGCCAGATCGTCAGGACCCGCGGGAAGTTCGCCGGGTCGTCCGGGTCCTCGGCGGCGAAGCGGAGTTTGCCGGCCTTCAGCTGCTCGACGACGTACTCCGGCACGTCGCGCCCGGCCTGTGCCGCCTCGTCGCACAGCTCCAGCGGGTTCCGGTCGAACGCCGGGTGGGAGGGCATCCAGCCCAGCCGGGCGGCCTGCGCGTTGATGTCGGGCAGCGTGCGGCCGGCGAGCCGGCCCTCTCCCAGCGGGCTGCTCATCAGGTCGGCGGGGAACGGCTCGTACCGCCACTGGTCGGTGGCCAGCCACCACAGGGGGGTGCCTGCCATGTGCCGGGTGGGCCGCTGCCAGTCCAGACCGAACGCCAGGTGGAACCACCCGGTGAGCGGCCGGACCTTCTCCTGGCCGACGTAGTGCGCCCAGCCGCCGCCGTTCTTGCCCTGGCTGCCGGTCAGCATCACCAGGGACAGGAAGGACCGGTAGATCTGGTCGGAGTGGTACCAGTGGTTGGTGCCCGCGCCCATCGCGATCATCGAGCGGCCGCCGGTGCGTTCGGCGTTGCGGGCGAACTCCCGCGCCACCTTGGCCGCCGCCCGCGCCGGCACCTTCGTGATCCGCTCCTGCCAGGCCGGGGTGTCGGGCTCCTCGGCGTCGTCGTAGCCGGACGGCCACCGGCCGGGCAGGCCGTCCCGGGCGACGCCGTACTGGGCGAGCACCAGGTCGAACACGGTGGTGACCAGGTGGCCGCCGATCCGCAGCGCCGGCACGCCGCGCCGCAGCACGCCGCCCGCGGAGTCCGCCGCGGAGTCGAAGCGCGGCAGATCGAGCCGGACGGCCTCTGCTCCCGGCAGCCCGTGCAGCGTGAGCTGCGGCTCGACGCCGCCCAGCCGCAGGTTCCACCGGCCGCGGTCCGCATCGTTCCAGCGGTGGCCCAGCGTGCCGCCCGGGGCGACGGGCGTGCCGGTACGGCCGTCCAGCAGCAGCGGCTTGAACGCCGCGTCCTCCTCGGCGGGCTCCAGACCCTCGACGTCGGCCGCGGTCAGGAACTTGTCGGGCAGATACGCGTCGCCCCGCTCGGTGAGCCGGACCAGGAACGGCAGGTCGGTGAAGGTGCGCGCGTAGTCGGCGAAGGCGGGGACCTGCCGGTCACGGTGGAACTCGCTGAGGATCACGTGCCCCATGGCCATGGCCAGCGCGCCGTCCGTGCCCGGGGCGGCGGCCAGCCAGTCGTCGGCGAACTTCGTGTGGTCGCTGTAGTCGGGAGAGACGACCACGACCTTCTGCCCCCGGTAGCGGGCCTCGGTCATGAAGTGGGCGTCCGGGGTGCGGGTGATGGGCAGGTTCGTACCCCACACGATCAGGTAGCCCGCGTTCCACCAGTCGCCCGACTCGGGGACGTCCGTCTGGTCGCCGAAGACCTGCGGGGAGGCCATCGGCAGATCCGCGTACCAGTCGTAGAACGAGGAGATCGTCGCGCCGATCATCGACAGGAAGCGGGTGCCGACGGCGTACGACGTCATCGACATGGCCGGGATCGGGGAGAAGCCGACGACCCGGTCCGGCCCGTACCGCTTGACGGTGTGCACGTGCGCGGCGGCGACCAGCTCCGTGACCTCCTGCCAGCCGCAGCGCACGAAACCGCCCTTGCCGCGCGCCTGCTTGTACACCGCGGTGCGCTCCGGGTCGGCCGTCAGCCACTCCCAGGCGTCGACCGGGTCCGGGTGCCGCTGCCGGGCGTGCCGCCACAGCTGCAGCAGCGGGCTGCGCACGTAGGGGTAACGGATCCGGGTGGGCGAGTAGGTGTACCAGGAGAAGGACGCGCCGCGGGGGCAGCCGCGCGGTTCGTACTCGGGGGAGTCGGGCCCCACGGACGGGTAGTCGGTGGCCTGCGTCTCCCAGGTGATGACGCCGTCCTTGACGTAGACCTTCCAGGAGCAGGAGCCGGTGCAGTTCACGCCGTGCGTGGAGCGGACCTCCCGGTCGTGCCGCCAGCGCTCCCGGTAGAAGTCGTCGGCGCCCCGCCCGCCCTTGCGGTACAGCACCCGCCGGTCGGTCGACTGCTCGCCCGGGAAGAAGTACTGGGCGGCGCGCATCAGCCGCTCGGCCGCCTCGTCGACGTCGTTGACGGTCACGGGACCACCCGCTCCCGCCGCCCGCTGGTCGGATCCGCATCACTCACACTCTGAGTGTCGCACCGACTACTGACAGTCGCGAGTTTCTCAGCGTCCGAGCGCGCCGACCAGGGAGCCGTAGGCGCGGGTGCCCGGGGTGAGCGGGGCGAAGTGGCCGGCGCCGAAGACCAGGTGCAGCCCCGTCACCGAGTCGGTCGCGTGCTCCGCGTACCGGCGGGACAGCTCCACGGGCACCGACTCGTCCAGCGTGCCGTGCACCAGCGCGACGGGGACGCGCGGCGCCAGCCGCATCGGGTCCGCCTCCGGCAGCGCGGCGGCCACGGCCGCCTCGTCACCGTCCGCGCCGCCGAGGAACGCGGCGACGGCCCCGTCGCTGAGCCGCAGTTCGTGAGCGCGGGCCAGGTCGGCGACGGGTGCGACGGCCACGACACGGGGAGCCGCCCGCTCCCGCACGGACGCCGCCCACAGCGCCAGCTGCCCGCCCGCGGAGTGGCCGAGCAGGACGCGGGGCGGCCCGCCGAGTCGGGTGAGCGCCGCGTCGACGTCCTGCGCCGTACGGGGCCAGCCGCCACCGCCGCCCACCCGCCGGTACTCCACCAGCTCGACGGCGAAGCCGTCGGCGGCCAGCGACGCGGCGAACGGCGCCAGGTGACGCCGGTCGTAGGCCTGCCGCCAGTAGCCGCCGTGCAACACCGTGACCCGGGGGCGCCCCTTGCCGGGCCCGTACAGGTCCACCACCTGGGACTCGCCGGACCCGTACCGCACGGTGCGGTCCGGGGCCGGCTGCCCCATGGCGAGCAGCCGCTCCCACTCCTCGGCGTCGCTCACCGGACGCTCACGCCCCGCCCTCGGCGGGAACCTCGCGCAGCACCTCGCCGAGCACCCGCGCGGCCTGCTCGGCTGCGGCGAAGGAGGTGTACAGCGGCGTGAAACCGAACCGCAGCACGTCCGGGCGCCGGTAGTCGCCGACGACGCCGCGCGCGATCAGCTTCTCCATCACCGGCCCCGCCTCCGCGCACTGCAGCGCGACCTGGCTGCCACGCAGCCGGTGCGCCGCGGGCGTCAGGCTGTGCACCCGCCCGGCCGGCGCATGCTCCTCGACGCAGCGCAGGAAGAAGTCCGTCAGCGCCAGGCTCTTCGCCCGCACCGTCTCGATGTCCACGCCCTCCCAGACGGACAGCGCCTCCTCCAGGGCCAGCAGCGAGAGGATCTCCGGCGTGCCGACACGGCCGCGCACCACGCCGTCCGCGGGCGTGAAGCCGGGCGCCATGGCGAAGGGGTCGGCGTGCGAGTTCCAGCCGGGCAGCGGCGAGTCGAACCGGCCCTGCATGGCCTCGCCGACGTACAGGAACGCCGGTGCGCCCGGCCCGCCGTTGAGGTACTTGTACGTGCACCCGACGGCCAGGTCGACGCCGTGCGCGTCCAGGCCGACGGGCAGCGCGCCGGCGCTGTGGCACAGGTCCCACACGACGCGGGCCCCGGCCCGGTGCAGCCCTGCGGTCAGCCCGGGCAGGTCGGCCAGCTCGCCGCTGCGGAAGTCGACGTGGTTGACCAGCGCGACGGCGGTGGCGTCCGAGGCGGCCGAGGCCATGTCGGCCGCCGCCACCGGGCGCACCGTGCACCCGGTCATCCGGGCGGCCGACGCGGTGAGGTAGCCGTCGGTGGGGAAGGTCGCGGCGTCCACGAGGATCTCCGTGCGCCCGGGCGCGTCCGCCTGCGCGGCACGCACGGCCGCGACGACGGCCTTGAAGACGTTGACGCTCGTCGAGTCGCCGACGGTGATGCGGCCCGGCGCGGCACCGACCAGCGGGGCGATCCGGTCGCCGACGCGCTCCGGCGCCGTCCACCAGCCGGACTCCGTCCAGGAGCGGATGCGCAGCTCGCCCCACTCGCGCGAGACGACCTCCGCGAGCCGGGCGGGCACGGCGCGGGGCAGCGCGCCCAGGGAGTTGCCGTCGAGGTAGACGACCTCGTCGAGGACGAACTCGGCGCGCTTGGGGGCCAGCGGATCGTCGGCGTCCAGGGCGAGGGCCTCGTCGGCCGGGCTCAAGTCGCGTTTCCCGGTGGTCTCAGACATGGCTGCGGGCCGTCCAGAGCTCGGGGAACACGTTCTTCGCGGCCCGCTTCTCCAGCCAGGCCACGCCGGCCGAGCCTCCGGTGCCGGCCTTGGCGCCCATGGCGCGGCGGGTGGCCACCAGGTGGTCGTTGCGCCAGCGCCACACCAGCTCGGCGACCTCGGTCAGCGCCTCGCCCAGCCGCAGCAGGGGCGAGCCCGGGTCGCCGGCATAGACGCGCACCCAGGCGGCCTCGACGTCCGGGTCCGCCTCGTGCCGGACGGTCACGTCGCGGCTCGTGACGCCCGCGGGCATCCGCTCGCCGTTGCGGTCCAGGAAGCGCAGCGCCTCGTCGTACAGGCTCGGCTCGTGCAGGGCCTTCTCCAGCTCGTCGTGCACACGCGGGGCGCCGCGGTGCGGGACGAGCATGGAGGCGGACTTCTCGCCCAGCAGGAACTCCAGCCGCCGGTACATCGCGGACTGGAAGCCGGAACCGTCGCCGAGCGCCGAACGGTAGGCGTTGAACTGGGCGGGCGTGAGGTGCGCGAGCGGCTCCCAGGAGGCGTTCAGCGAGCTCAGCTCGTAGGTGGAGCGTTTCAGCGCGGCCAGCGCCGTCTCCAGGTCGTCCCGGCGCAGCGCGTCGGCCGCCGCCTCCCACTCGTGGACGATGACGGTGAACCA
The DNA here is from genome assembly GCA_035698655.1 of Streptomyces sp. GTDB lineage: Bacteria > Actinomycetota > Actinomycetes > Streptomycetales > Streptomycetaceae > Streptomyces. The sequence goes on along the minus strand of DASSBO010000136.1, from coordinate 1,890 downwards.
CAGCTCCATGACCTGCGTGGTCACCAGGAAGGCCATCTCACCCGGATCCTCCGACAGCGGATGCTGCAGGTGGGTGAGGACGTCGGCCTGGACGTAGTCCTCGTACGGGGTCGTGCCCGCGAAGTCGAGATGCGGGTTCTCCGGGCTCGGCGAGTTCTGCGGCATCGCTGCCTCCTCAACGTGCTTCCGGGTAGCGGTCCGCTCCTCTCGTCTCGGCGTGGAGCCCCGGTCCCCTCGGGACCCGGTCGGCCGGGTCCCACGGACATCATCCGTGAGCCGGCCGACCGGGACAAGGGCAGGGTCGTATGCCGCGGTCCTAGGACAGGGTCTCGGCGGCGGTGGGCGAGCTGTCCTTCAGGAACGCCGTGCAGCGCTCGTACTCGTCCTGCTCACCGATGGCCTGAGCGGCCCGTGCCAGGGCGTGCAGCGCGCGCAGGAAGCCGCGGTTCGGCTCGTGCTCGAACGGGACCGGGCCGTGGCCCTTCCAGCCGCTGCGGCGCAGCGCGTCCAGGCCGCGGTGGTAGCCGGTGCGGGCGTAGGCGTAGGACTCCACCGCGCGGCCGGCCTGGAAGGCGTCGTCCGCCAGCTGCGCCCAGGCCAGCGAGGAGGTCGGGTACTTCGCCGCCACCTCTTCGGGAGCCGTCCCGGAAGCGAGCAGTTCGCGCGGCTCGGGGTCGTCGGGCAGGTGGGTCGGGGGCGGGCCCCCGAGCAGATTCTCGTGTACGGACATGGTCTCCAGTCTGCCTCTCTGCGGTGTTTCCGGCACGGGGCCACAGACCGGTGGGCCGCACCCCCGCAGGGATGCGGCCCACCGGCGGCGCGTCACTTCAGGCGGGTACCCGTGGAGCGCAGCGACACGCAGGCCCGCTGCACGCGCTCCGCCATCCCCTTCTCGGCGGCCTTGCCCCAGCTGCGCGGGTCGTAGACCTTCTTGTCGCCGACCTCGCCGTCGACCTTCAGCACGCCGTCGTAGTTGCGGAACATGTGGTCCGCGACGGGGCGGGTGAAGGCGTACTGGGTGTCGGTGTCCAGGTTCATCTTGACCACGCCGTTGCCCAGCGCCGTCTCGATCTCCTGGTCGGTGGAGCCGGAGCCGCCGTGGAAGACGAAGTCGAACGGCGCCTGCTTGCCGTGCTTGGCGGCGACGCCCTCCTGCAGGTCCTTGAGCAGCTCCGGGCGCAGCACGACGTTGCCCGGCTTGTACACGCCGTGCACGTTGCCGAAGGAGGCGGCCAGCAGGTAGCGGCCCTTCTCGCCCAGGCCGAGCGCCTCGGCGGTGCGCAGCGCGTCGTCGACGGTCGTGTACAGCTCGTCGTTGATCTCGTGGGTGACGCCGTCCTCCTCACCGCCGGTCGGGGTGATCTCGACCTCGAGGACGATCTTGGCGGCAGCCGCCAGGGCCAGCAGCTCCTGCCCGATCTCCAGGTTGTCCTTGAGGTTCTCGGCGGAGCCGTCCCACATGTGGGACTGGAAGAGCGGGTTGCGGCCGGCGTCGACGCGCTCCTGGGACAGGGCCAGCAGCGGACGCACGTACCCGTCGAGCTTGCCCTTGGGGCAGTGGTCGGTGTGCAGGGCGATGTTGACCGGGTACTTCTCGGCGACGATGTGCGCGTACTCGGCCAGGGCGACGGCACCGGTCACCATGTCCTTGCTGTACTGGCCGCCGAGGAACTCCGCGCCGCCCGTGGAGATCTGCACGATGCCGTCGCTCTCCGCCTCGGCGAAGCCGCGCAGCGCGGCGTGCAGGGTCTGCGAGGACGTGACGTTGATGGCCGGGTAGGCGAACGTGCCTGCCTTCGCCCGGTCGAGCATCTCGTTGTAGATCTCGGGGGTTGCGATGGGCATCGTGTCCGCTCCTCATGACTGTGCGGGTGCTGCTGCTGGCGTGGC
>DASSBO010000135.1:0-2025 GCA_035698655.1 Streptomyces sp. | reverse complement strand
GCCATCTGTTCGCCCCCTTCGCCACAGCCCACCGCAGCGAATTAAGTACATCAAACTACGTCAATTGGTTCATCCTCCTCACGAGCCACTCGTGCCCACCCCTCAGGAGGAGACACCTGCCGCCCGGTGACAGTTGCCTGCAAGGACGGACACTCCGTGACATATGGACCCGGCGGCATCACCACGCAGGCGGGTTGACTAGGCTGCATCGACGGAGCGGACCGCAGAGTGCCGGCCGCACGGAAACCCGTGTAGATCGCCGACTCGTGTGGTCTTTGGCTGTCGATCCGTTAAGGACGCCCTCGTGGACCTGTTCGAACATCAGGCGAAGGAACTCTTCGCCGAGTACGGGGTACCGGTGCCTACCGGCAAGGTCGCCCGTACTCCCCAGGAAGCGCGCGCCATCGCGGAGGAGCTCTTCTCCGCGGGCAGCAAGAAGGTCGTGGTCAAGGCCCAGGTGAAGACCGGCGGCCGCGGCAAGGCCGGCGGCGTGAAGCTGGCCGACACGGCCGACGAGGCGGAGACGCTCGCCGGCCAGATCCTCGGCATGGACATCAAGGGCCACACGGTCCACAAGGTCCTGATCGAGGAGGGGAGCGCGATCGCGCAGGAGTACTACTTCTCCTTCCTGCTCGACCGCGCCAACCGCACCTTCCTGTCCATCTGCTCCGTCGAGGGCGGCGTGGAGATCGAGGAGGTGCCGCACGACCGGCTCGCGCTGGTGCCGCTCTCGCCGCTGGACGGCGTGGACCGGGCCAAGGCGCGCGAGATCGCCGAGCAGGGCCGCCTGCCCCAGGAGGCCCTGGACGGCGCCGCCGAGCTGATCGAGCGGCTGTGGGCCGTGTTCACCGACGAGGACGCCTCGCTCGTCGAGGTGAACCCGATGATCCTCACCGCCGACGGCCAGGTGAAGGCCCTCGACGGCAAGGTCACCCTGGACGACAACGCCGGGTTCCGCCAGGACCACGAGAAGTTCGAGGACAAGGCCGCCGCCGACCCGCTGGAGGCCGCGGCCAAGGCCAAGGACCTCAACTACGTGAAGCTGGACGGCAGCGTCGGCATCATCGGCAACGGCGCGGGCCTGGTCATGTCCACCCTCGACGTCGTCGCCTACGCGGGCGAGCAAGTGAAGGGGCAAGGGGAGGTGGGCGGGGGCCAGAAGCCGGCGAACTTCCTCGACATCGGAGGCGGCGCGTCCGCCGAGGTGATGGCGAACGGGCTGGAGATCGTCCTGTCCGACGCGGCCGTCAAGTCGGTCTTCGTGAACGTCTTCGGCGGCATCACCGCCTGCGACGCCGTCGCGAACGGCATCGTCTCGGCCTACAAGCTGCTGGCCGACCGCGGTGAGTCCGTCGACCGCCCGCTCGTCGTCCGGCTGGACGGCAACAACGCCGAACTCGGGCGCAAGATCCTCAACGACGCGGCGCTGCCCGGCGTCCAGCAGGTCGACACCATGGACGCGGCGGCCGAGCGCGCCGCCGAACTCGCAGCGGCAGGTGCATGAGCATGGCCATCTGGCTCACCGAGAACAGCAAGATCATCGTCCAGGGCATCACCGGCTCCGAGGGCTCCAAGCACGGCCGCCGCATGCTGGCCGCCGGTGCACAGGTCGTCGGCGGCGTGAACGCCCGCAAGGCCGGCACCACCGTCGAGTTCGACGGCACCGAGCTGCCCGTCTTCGGCACCGTCAAGGAGGCCATGGAGGAGACCGGCGCGGACGTGTCGGTCGTGTTCGTCCCGCCGAAGTTCACCAAGGACGCCGTCGTCGAGGCGATCGACGCCGGGATCCCGCTCTGCGTGGTCATCACCGAGGGCATCCCGGTGCACGACACCGCCTACTTCTGGGCGTACGCGGAGAAGAACGGCAACAAGACCCGCGTCATCGGGCCGAACTGCCCCGGCATCGCGTCCCCCGGCAAGTCGAACGCGGGCATCATCCCGGCCGACATCACCACGCCGGGCCGCATCGGCCTCGTGTCCAAGTCGGGCACGCTGACCTACCAGATGATGTACGAGCTGCGCGAC
>DASSBO010000134.1:0-6029 GCA_035698655.1 Streptomyces sp. | reverse complement strand
ACGTGCGAGGACCGGTCCTCGTTGGCCGTGCGCACGTCCAGGACCACGTCGACGTCCGGGAGACCGGACGTGCCGCCCTGCAGCGCGACGGCCAGGTCCTCGAAGGTCGCCGTGCGGGTCTCGCGCAGCTGCCCCGGTTCGGCGGCCAGTTCGGAGGGCTGCCCGGTCGCGGCGCCGGCGAGGACGTCGATGCCGATGCGGGCCAGTTCCCGCCGGGCGGCGGCGATCTGGTCGGGGGTCTCACCGACCAGCGTCAGCGGGGCTCCCCAGTCGATCATCCAGCCGAGCCAGGTGGCCATCGGACCGTCGAGCCCGAGGCTCACGATGCCGGCGAGGTGGGAGGACGCGTAGGCCTTGCGGTTGCGCAGGTCGACCACCCACTCCCCGTCATCCAGCCTCCGCCGCAGCTCCTGCGGTGTCGCGGCCGACGGCGGGCGCAGGTCCAGCGGGGCGGGCCCTTCGGCGTTCTGCACGCCCATGTGTGCGTAGTAGGCGGGATAGGCGTCCAGGCCGGACAGGGTCTGCTCGACGAACTCGTCCTCCGCCAGGGTGAGGGCGGGGTTCATCTGCCGCTGTGCGCCGATGTCCGCCGCCTCTCCGACGGCCTGGGTGGCCGAGCAGAAGCTGCCGAACCCGTGGGTGGGCCACACCTGCGCCCCGTCGGGCAGCAGGTCGGCCAGTTTCCGCGCGGAGGCGTGCTGGTGGCGGGCCAGCTCCACGCTGTACTCGGAGCCCTGCAGGTCGGTGCGGCTGGTGGTGCCCAGCAGCAGCGAACCGCCGGTGAAGACACCGACCGGCCCCGCGTCGCCCTCCAGGGCGAAGGACAGGTGGTGGTAGGTGTGCCCGGGTGTGGCGATCACACGCACCCGCAGGCGGCCTGAGAGCTCCAGCACGTCGCCGTCCCGGAGCGGACGGTGCGCGAAAGGCACCTCGTCGGCCGCGGCCACCCCGTACTCCGCACCGGTCAGCCGGGAGAGCTCCAGCCCCCCGGAGACGTAGTCGTTGTGCACGTGGGTCTCCAGCACCGCAGCGATCCGCACGCCGAGACGTCCGGCTTCGGCGATCACCCTGTCCACGTCCCGCTGCGGGTCGACGACCACGGCCACCTCGCCGTCGGCCGCGAGATAACTGCGGTCTCCGAGGGACGAGGTCGCCACGGTGGAGACCGTCAGCCCGCCCGTCGACACGTCTTCCGTCTGCTTGCTCGCCGAGTCCGTCACGTCGCTCCTCACTTTACCCCGGGGGGTATTTTTCGAGTTGTTCGTGGCCGACGCCCGTCCCGCATGCGGCGGGGCCCGGTCGCGGACCGCTGTCACTGTGTTCGACAATACCCAGGGGGGTATTTATTTCCCTCGACGGGGCGCCGCCGAAGATCTCGGCAGTGGTGTGGCTATCCGTTCAGGGCGTCGAGGGTGGCCTTCAGATCGGCCCCGCGCGGGCGGTTGTGCGGCAGCTTGGCCAGGAGCGCTGCCATTCCGCACGTGTCGGTCACCGCCGAGAAGACCAGGCCCGCGGCCACGCCCGCGGACAGCAGAGCGAAGGCGGGGTGAACCAGGAGGGCGAGGAGCAGACCGAGCAGCACCAGCGAACCCGCCGCGAGACGGACCTGGCGTTCCATGCCCCACGTGGCGCGGGCTCCTGCGGGGCGGTGGACGTCGTGACCGTGCTGCGTCCACGCCTGCGTGCCACCGGTGAGGGTGGTCGCGTCGATGCCGTGCTCGGCAAGCGTGGCGCAGGCCTGGGCGGAGCGGGCACCGGATGCACAGACGACCAGCACGGCGCCGCGGGCGGCGGCGCTCCGCAACGCCGGCAGAGCCGCAGCGAGCCGGTCGAGGGGGACGTTGTGCGCTCCGGGCAGGTGGCCGGAGGAATACTCGCCGGGCGTGCGGACGTCCACGACGGTGTAGTACTCGAGGCGCGAGGCTGCCTGAGCCGGGTGGACTGCGGTCGGGGCAGACATCGAGGGATGTCCTTTCGACGGTTCGACTATCCTTCCACCCGAAACGGTACAATACCCACGGGGGTATCCGACGACGGAGGACATCGTGCAACTGGACATGGCCGCCGACGAGCTCAAGTCGGCGCTGAACCGGCTGCGGCGCGCTCAGGGGCAGCTCGCCGGCGTGATCAAGATGATCGAGGACGGGCGGGACTGCGAAGACGTCGTCACCCAGCTCGCCGCGGTCTCGCGCGCACTGGACCGGGCCGGTTTCGCCATCATCGCCACCGGGCTCCAGCACTGCCTCACCGAGGAGACGCAGCAGGCAGGCGACCGGGAGCGGCTCCGCAGCCGGCTGGAGAAGCTGTTCCTCTCCCTGGCCTGACCGCACCGGGTCCTAGAGTGACCGGGTGGCACAGCACCCCTCCCCCGGTTCTCTGATCCTCACCTTCTACGGCGCATACGGGCGCCGTGCGGGCGGCGGCAGCGTGCCCGTCGCGGCGCTGATCCGGCTGCTCGGGGCCGTCGGCGTCGACGCGCCGTCGGTGCGGTCGGCCGTCTCCCGGCTCAAGCGGCGCGGACTGCTGGTGCCCGAGCGGGCCGGCAGCCGGTCCGCCGGGTACGCGCCCTCCGAGGCCGCCCGGCAGCTGCTCCAGGACGGCGACCGGCGGATCTACGACCGGCCGCGCCCGGACGGTGACGGCAGCGGCAGCTGGCTGCTGGCCGTCTTCTCCGTGCCGGAGAGCGAGCGGCGCCGCCGCCACGTGCTGCGCTCCCGGCTGGCCCGCCTCGGGTTCGGCAACGCGGCGCCGGGCGTCTGGATCGCGCCGGCACACCTGGAGGAGGAGACCCGGCACACCCTGCAGCGGCTCGAACTCGACGCCTACGTCGACCTGTTCCGCGGCACGCACGCCGGGTTCACCCCGACCCGGGAGGCCGTGGCCCGCTGGTGGGACCTGGAGGCCATCGCCGAACTGCACCGCGCGTTCCTCGAGGTGCACGAACCGGTGCTGCGGTCCTGGTCGCGGCGGCGCGGCGACGTGCCGCCGCGGGACGCCTACCGCGACTACCTGCCGGCGCTGGACGCCTGGCGCCGGCTGCCGTACGCCGACCCGGGCCTGCCGCCGTCGCTCCTCCCGGCCGACTGGCCGGGCAGGCGGGCGGCTGAGGTCTTCGCCGCCCTGGACACCCGTCTCCGCGGCCCGGGCGCCGTCTACGCCGACGAACTGCTCCACGGCGCCGCCGCCTGACGCCCTGTGCCCGGTCGGTAACCTCTTGGCGTGACCTCACCAAGCAGCACCGCTGCCCCGAACCCGGAGCAGCCGCCCACGAGTTCCCGGCGCAAACTCCCCACCTCCCCCGTCCGCAAGCCAAACTGGGACGCCTGGACGGCCGGCAAGAACGGCGTCCTCGCGGTGCTGCTCCTGCCGATCCTGTTCGTCGTCGGCACCGCCGCCGAAGTCCTGGAGTTCCTCTACTACCTGGGACTGTTCCTGGGCTGGCTCCTGGCCAGCCCCTACTTCATGGTCCGCGCCGTCTGGCGCGCCCTGCGTCCGGTCCACACCCCCGAACAGCAGCGCCGGCGCACGGCGTCCCGCCAGACCGTCAAGAAGGTGTCCAAGGGCTTCGGCTGCGCCCTGATCTGCTTGGTGGTTGTTGCCGCCGTACTGGCCGTCCTGGTGCTCCTACTGGAGTCGTGACCCCGTGGCAGGGGCGTCGAGGATCTCCTCGAGGACGAACGATGCATCCGTCGGCAGGCCGTCGCCATCTCGAACCGCGCCCGCGCAGGCGACCAGCGCCTTCCAGAGCGCCCAGCCTCGTCCACGCTCCCATGTGCCTCCGGCGCGAGCGACGCGGAGCCATACACCCCGCACCATGGCCTGAGGAAAACGGCGGGCCGGCCGAGGACCTCAGGCCGACAGCGCTCAGCTCTGGGGTGGTCCGATCACCTGCTGCCCGGCCTGCTGGGCAAGCCACTGCGCGAGGCGGTGCTCGTAGCCGTCTCCGTTACGCCGACGAACGTGAACGAGGACGAGGTGGGTGTCGGTGCGGGCATCGAAGGCCGGGGAGTCGCAGTTGAGCAGGAGCGTCACCTCGGCATGCTTGCCCTCGGCACGCAGTCGGCGCTCGGGGACACCCGGCCATTGCAGCGCGGACCAGCGGATCTCGGCCGGGTCCGAGCCGACCAGTGCGGTGAAGTGCTCTTCCACGGTTCCCACGGGCTGGTCGAACATGGAGACGGTGATCGGCAGTACATCGGGCCCGGAGGGTGCTGTGCGACTTGAGCACCACGCCTCCGGAAACGCCTCACGTATCTGCCGGACCCGAACCGTGGATGTCACCTCGGCCTCCGCGGACACCTCGGAGTGTGGTCGAACGCCAAGCATCACCAACTGCCGAGCGGTGTCCAGGGCGATGCCGGGATCACGCGTGCGGAGAACGGGGTAGGCGACGTCGTTGGACATGTGACGACTTTCGCACGGCAACGCGGCACGAGCCGGGGGCGCTTCGGGTGTGGCGGGTGAGGTAGGTGTCCAGGGCCGTGGCGGCCGTCAGCATTGCGCGGGCGCGGGTGGTGAGGCGGGTGTGCCAGGCGGACAGGGTGGACTCCAGCGGCGCCAGGCCGCCTGCCGTGCGGACCTGGGTGATCAGCGGGGCGATCTGCTCCAGCAGGTAGCCGCCCCGGCGGAGTTGGTGGATCAATCGGGCGTCCCGGACGTCGGCCGCGTCGAAGACGCGGTAGCCGGTCTGCGGGTCACGGCGTGGGTGCAGCAGTCCGGCGCGCTCCCACTTGCGCAGCGTCGCCGGTTGGATGCCGAGATTTCCCGCCAGCGGGCCGATGAACGTGCCGCCCGACTCGGTCGAGCGAGCGGGCGCCAGATCACGGAGGGCGCGCTCGACGGCCTGCAGGGTGCGGCGGTCGTCGAGGAGTTGGGCGTGGCTCTCGTCGATCAGGTGGAACGCGTCCTCGACCGCGCCCTTGTTCACGGCCTGCATGATCGACGCCGCTGTCGGGTGGCCGTGCCCCGGCACCAGCGCGAGGAACGCACGCAGGGCGTCCGCGTGGAGCCGGGTGTAGGCGCGGTAGCCGCTGGGCGTGCGGGCGGCGGCCGGGAGGATGCCGGCCTCCTCGTAGTTCCTGACCGCCTGCGTGGACACACCGTGCTCACGCGCCAGGTCGACCGGCCGTAGGCGGTCACGAGTTTGAGAGTTTCGCGGCATGCGGCAGAGGATATCGCGCAAAAGTTTACACCGTTGGTTCAACGATAGCGTTGATGGCATGGCGATAGACATCAAGGACACCACTCATGCCGTCCACTCCGCCGCCGTCCTGAGACTGCTCTCGCGGCGGCCGCGGCTGCTCGCCCTGGGCGAGCCCACCCACGGAGAGGACACGCTGCTCGACGTCCGCAACGAACTCTTCCAGCAGCTCGTCGAGCAGGAGGGCTATCGGACGATCGCCCTCGAGAGCGACTGCATGAACGGGCTGGTCGTGGACGACTACGTCACCTCCGGCATCGGTGACCTGGACGACGTCATGGAGCGGGGATTCAGCCACGGATTCGGCGATTCGGCCGCCAACAAAGAGTTGGTGCAGTGGATGCGCGACCACAACGACGGCCGGCCTGCCGACGAGCGGGTCCGGTTCGCCGGGTTCGACGGGCCGTTGGAGATCAGCGGCGCCGAGAGTCCCCGGCAGGCCCTCGTCGGACTGCACAGCTACCTCGCGGGCGGCGTGGCGCCGGACCTGCTCCCCTGTACGAGGGAGGCCGTCGAGACCCTGCTCGGCACCGACGACCGGTGGACCGAGCCCGCGGCCATGATGGACCCCGCCCGGTCCGTGGGGCAGTCGTCCGACGCCCGCCGGCTGCGGCTGCTCGCCGACGACCTGGTGGCGCTGCTCTACGCGCAGACGCCGCACCTGATCGCCTCAACCTCCCGGGAGGCCTGGCACCGGGCGCGGCTGTACGGGCGCACCGCCGTCGGCCTGCTCCGGTACCACCACTGGATGGCCGACGCCTCACCCGCCCGCATGTCCCGGCTGCTCGGCCTGCGCGACTCGATGATGGCGGACAACCTGCTCGCCCTC
>DASSBO010000133.1:0-6594 GCA_035698655.1 Streptomyces sp. | reverse complement strand
GCCGATAATCATGGCGAACGAGTGCACGGCCACAGTCTGGCACGCCCGCCGCCCGCGGGCCCGGCGGGCTCACGATGTGATCGCCGGCGCCCGCTGGCGGTCAGCGACGGTCAGCCGATCTTGTGCATCCAGCCGTGCGTGTCGGGCTCCTGCCCGGTCTGCAGGCCGAGCAGGGCCTTGCGGAGCTTCATGGTCACCTCGCCCGGCTCGCCGTCGCCGACGGTGAACGAGCCGCGGGCGGACTTCACGGTGCCGACCGGGGTGATCACGGCCGCGGTGCCGCAGGCGAAGATCTCGGTCAGCGTGCCGTTCTCGCACCCCTCACGAACCTCGTCCGTGGTGATCCGGGCCTCGCGGGACTCGTGGCCCATCCCGGCCGCGATCGAGAGCAGCGAGTCGCGGGTGATGCCGGGCAGCAGGGTGCCGGTCAGCTCGGGCGTCACGATGCGGGCGTCGTCGCCGGAGCCGTAGACGAAGTACAGGTTCATGCCGCCCATCTCCTCGATGTAGCGGCGCTCGTTGGCGTCCAGCCAGACCACCTGGTCGCAGCCCTGTGCGGCGGCCTCCTTCTGCGCCACCAGGGAGGCGGCGTAGTTGCCGCCGGTCTTCGCCTCGCCCATGCCGCCCGGCGCGGCACGGACGTACTCCTCCGAGAGCCAGACCGAGACCGGCTTGACGCCGCGCGGAAAGTACGCGCCGGCGGGCGAGGCGATCACGACGAACAGGTACTCCCCGGCGGGCCGCACCCCCAGGCCGGCCTCGCTGGCGAACATGAACGGACGCAGGTAGAGCGACTGCTCCCCCTTGTCCGGCACCCAGTCGATGTCGTGCTGGACGAGCAGGTCACAGGCTTCGATGAAGGTCTCCACCGGCAGTTCGGGCATGGCCAGCCGGCGGGCGGAGTTCTGGAAGCGGCGTGCGTTGGCGTCCGGACGGAAGGCGGCCACCGTGCCGTCGGGCTGCCGGTAGGCCTTCAGGCCCTCGAAGATGGTCTGCGCGTAGTGCAGGGTCATGTTCGCCGGGTCGAGCTGGAACGGCGCGTACGGCTGCAGACGCGCATCGTGCCAGCCGCGGCCCTCGGTCCACCTGATGGTGACCATGTGGTCGGTGAAGTGACGGCCGAAGCCCGGGTCCGCCAGCACCGCCTCGCGCTCCGCGGCCGGCAGCGGCCGGGAGGACGGCTTGAGGTCGAAGTCGATTCGGGAGGTCGTCATATGAGCGCGTCCTTCGCTGAGGTGTCATGTCGGACCGCGCACATCCCGTCCCGGGTGGTACGAGGACGTCCGAGTTTCCCGGGTCGAAGCGGCCCCGCGTTCGATTATCGCGCGAGGCACTCCGCCGTGCGGGCAGGGGTGGCGGCCATGCATGGAAAGAGGGTGACACCCGGCCGCCGCCTTGCCCAGCGGCCGGGCACGATGTCCGCCCGGCCGCCGGCCGGGCCTAACCGGTTACTCGGGCGGCGATCGCGTCGCCGGTCTCCTCGGTGGTGCGCGGGCCGGACCGCTCGGCCAGGTCGGCCCAGACGGCCGACTCGACGCGTGCGGCCTCGGTCTCGTGGCCGAGGTGGCGCAGCAGCAGGGCCGTGGAGAGGATCGTGGCGGTGGGGTCCGCCTTGCCGGTGCCCGCGATGTCCGGGGCGGAGCCGTGCACCGGCTCGAACATGGACGGGTACGCGCGGGTGGGGTTGATGTTCCCGGACGCGGCGAGCCCGATGCCGCCGGTGACGGCGGCGGCCAGGTCGGTGATGATGTCGCCGAAGAGGTTGTCGGTGACGATGACGTCGAAGCGCCCCGGATCGGTGACGAGGAAGATCGTCGCCGCGTCGACGTGCAGGTAGTCGGTGGTCACCTGCGGGTACTCGCGGCCGACGGTGTCGAAGAGGTTCTTCCACAGGTGGCCGGCGTGCACGAGGACGTTGTTCTTGTGCACGAGCGTGAGCTTCTTGCGCTCCCGCGCCGCCGCCCGCTCGTAGGCGTCGCGCACGACGCGCTCCACGCCGTAGGCGGTGTTCACGCTGACCTCGGTGGCGACCTCGGCCGGTGTGCCGGTGCGCAGGCTGCCGCCGTTGCCCGTGTAGGGACCCTCGGTGCCTTCGCGCACCACGACGAAGTCGATCTCCGGGCGGCCGGCCAGCGGCGAGTCGGTGCCGGGGAAGAGCCGGGACGGCCGGAGGTTGACGTAGTGGTCGAAGGCGAAGCGCAGCTTGAGCAGCAGGCCGCGCTCCAGCACTCCGGAGGGCACCGACGGGTCGCCGACGGCGCCCAGCAGGATCGCGTCGTGGCCCGCGAGGGACTCGAGTTCCTCGTCGGGAAGGGTCTGCCCGGTCGCGTGCCACCGGCGGGCACCGAGGTCGTACTCCCGGGTCTCCAGCTTGACGTCCTGCGGGAGGACGGCGCCGAGGATCTTGGTCCCCTGGGCCACGACCTCGGGGCCGATGCCGTCTCCGGGGATCACTGCGAGGTTGATGCTGCGCGACATGCTCCGGACCTTACTCCCGTCCCATGAGGTGACACGCCCGCGTCCACCATACGGGACGAGCGTGTCACGGCGGGTGCGGGGGCGGTGGCCTCAGTGCCCGGTGGCGCCGCCGTTGTCCCGGCGGTCGAGGGCCCGCTGCAGGGCGGCCGCAGCGTTTCGGCGGTCGGCGTCCCGTGCGGTGCGGGAGACGGTGTGACGGACGCGTCGGCGGGTGGTCTCAGCCATGATGATGCTCCTTCTGCACAGAGCTGCTGAAGAAAAGGAGGGTGACAACGCGCCGGAAGGGGCGGGGGCGTGCGTGCGGCAGGGGTCACCTGTCCAGTGGGCACGACGCCTCGTCCGCCGCCGCTCGATGGAGCGGAACGATCGGCTCCCATCAAAGGTACGGCGGAATCACGGTCCTGTCCCGTTTTTAGTCGGGCTTCCTACTATCTGAGACGCGATACGCGCTGACCTGCGGTTTCGCACGCAAAACGGCAGAGCCGGGCCGCCGCGGGAGGTGTCCCGCAACGACCCGGCCCTGTGCGACCGTCGGACCGCTCAGCCCATGTGCGGGTAGCGGTAGTCGGTCGGGGCGACCTGGGTCTCCTTGATGGCGCGCGGCGAGGACCAGCGCAGCAGGTTGAACTTCGAGCCCGCCTTGTCGTTGGTGCCCGAGGCGCGGCCGCCGCCGAACGGCTGCTGGCCCACGATCGACCCGGTCGGCCGGTCGTTGACGTAGAAGTTGCCCGCGGCGAAGCGCAGCTTCTCGGTGGCCTGGGCCAGCACCTGCCGGTCCTTGGCCAGCACCGCACCGGTGAGCGCGTAGGCGGAGGCGGACTCCATCTGGTCCAGCATCGCGTCCCAGTCGCCGTCCTCGTAGACGTGCACGGCGACGATCGGGCCGAAGTACTCGGTCTTGAAGACCTCGTTCTCCGGGTCGGAGCAGACGATGACGGTCGGGCGCACGAAGTAGCCGACGGAGTCGTCGTAGCTGCCGCCCGCGACGATCTCGCACGTCGGGTCGGTCTTGGCCCGGTCGATGGCGGCCTTGTTCTTGGCGAACGCCCGCTCGTCGATGACGGCGCCGACGAAGTGCGACAGGTCGCTGACGTCGCCCATGGTCAGGGACTCGGTCTCGGTGACGACCTGGTCCTTCAGGCCGCTCTCCCACAGCGAGCGCGGGATGTAGGCACGGGAAGCGGCGGAGCACTTCTGGCCCTGGTACTCGAACGCGCCGCGGGTGATCGCGGTCTTGAGCACGGCCGGGTCGGCGCTGGAGTGCGCGACGATGAAGTCCTTGCCGCCGGTCTCGCCGACCAGCCGCGGGTAGGACTTGTAGCCCGCGATGTTCTCGCCGACGGACTTCCACAGGTGCTGGAAGGTCGCGGTCGAACCGGTGAAGTGCACGCCGGCCAGGTCCGGGTGCGGCAGCGCGACCTCGGAGACCTCCTTGCCGTCGCCGGTGACGAGGTTGATCACGCCCTTGGGCATGCCCGCCTCCTCCAGCAGCTCCATGAGCAGCACGGCGGAGTGCGTCTGCGTCGGGGAGGGCTTCCACACCACGACGTTGCCCATCAGCGCCGGGGCGGTGGGCAGGTTGCCGGCGATGGCGGTGAAGTTGAAGGGCGTGATCGCGTAGACGAAGCCCTCCAGCGGACGGTGGTCCATCCGGTTCCACACGCCCTTGGGCTGGATCGGCGGCTGCTCGGTGAGCAGCTCACGCGCGAAGTGCACGTTGAAGCGCCAGAAGTCGATCAGCTCGCAGGGCGCGTCGATCTCGGCCTGCTGCGCGGTCTTGGACTGGCCGAGCATGGTCGAGGCCGCGATCGTCTCGCGCCACGGGCCGGACAGCAGCTCGGCCGCCTTGAGGATGATCGCGGCGCGGTCGTCGAAGGACATCGCGCGCCAGGCCGGGGCCGCCGCGAGGGCCGCGTCGATCGCGTCCTGGGCGTCCTGGCGGGTGGCGTTGCCGTAGGTGCCGAGCACGGCCTTGTGCTTGTGCGGCTGGACGACGTCGACGCGCTCGCCGCCGCCCATCCGCTTCTCCCCGTTGATCGTCATGGGGAGGTCGCGCGGGCTCTCGGCCAGCTCCTTGAGCTTCTGCTCGAGGCGGGCCCGCTCGGCGCTGCCGGGGGCGTAGGTGTGCACCGGCTCGTTGTACGGGGCGGGGACCTGGGTCACAGCGTCCATTACTGCCGTGTCTCCTTCGCTGTCGGGGTGTTCAGCTGTTGAGGGGATCAACCGCGGGTGGCCAGGGAGCGGAGGAAGAAGCCGAGGTTGGCCGGACGCTCCGCGAGGCGCCGCATGAAGTAGCCGTACCAGTCTGTTCCGTAGGGGATGTATACGCGCATCCGGTGGCCCTCGGCCACCAGGCGCCGCTGCTCCGCCTCGCGGATCCCGTAGAGCATCTGGAACTCGAACTCGTCGTGCTTGCGGCCGTTGCGGCGGGCCAGCTCCTGGCCGATGGCGACCATGCGCGGGTCGTGCGAGCCGATCATCGGGTAACCCTTGCCGGCCATCAGGATCTTCAGGCACCGCACGTAGGCGCGGTCGACCTCGCGCTTGTCCTGGAACGCCACCTCGGCGGGCTCCTTGTAGGCGCCCTTGACCAGCCGGACCCGCGAGCCTTCGCCGGCCAGGGCGTGGCAGTCGTCCTCGGTGCGGAAGAGGTAGGACTGCACGACGGCTCCGGTCTGCGGGAAGCGCTTGCGCAGCTCGGCGAGGATGCCGAGCGTGGAGTCGACCGTGGTGTGGTCCTCCATGTCCAGCGTAACGGTGGTGCCGGCCTCCGCCGCCGCCTCGACGACCGGCAGCACGTTGGCGTACGCCAGCTCGTCGCCGCCGGGGAGCGCCTGCCCGAAGGCGGACAGCTTCACCGACATCTCCGCACGGGTGCCCAGGCCCTCGAGCGCCAGCGCCTGGACGAGTGCCAGGTAGGCGTCCCGGTTGCGCAGGGCCTCGCTGCGCTCGGTGATGTCCTCACCCAGGTGGTCGAGAGTGACCTCGAGGCCGTCCCCGGCCAGGGAGCGCACGGCGGCCATCGACTCGTCCAGCCGCTCCCCCGCGACGAAACGGTCGACCACGGGCCGGGTGAGCGGCGCGGCCGACACCAGGCGACGGATGCCGTCACTGCGCGCGGCGGCGAGAAGCACGGGACCCAGCACGGGGCACCTCCATTGATGCAACTGTTCCAACGGCGGCAATCTAAGGATCGCCCCGCAGGCGTGACCATCGACAGGTGTCACGCTTCCGTGTCACGGATCTCAGACAGTTGTATGAGAATGGGGGCCATGCGGGAGGACTACCAGACGCTGATCGACGAGATCTCCGTCCTGCTGGGCACGCCTGCCACGCTGGAGAACCGCGACTTCGAGCTGATCGCGTTCGGCGCACACTTCAGCGGCGGCGACCAGGTGGAGCTGCCGCTCGATCCGGTGCGCACCCGGTCCATCCTGCAGCGCAGCTCGACGGCGCAGGTGAGGGCCTGGTTCGAGAGCTTCGGCATCACCCGGGCGACCGGTCCCGTCCGCATCCCGCCCGACCCGTCCGCCGGCGTCGTCACCGGACGGCTGTGCCTGCCGGCCCGGCACGGCGGAGTCGTCCAGGGATATGTGTGGCTGCTCGACGAAGGGGCCCTGGACGCGGACGACCCGCGGGTGGTGCAGGCGGCCGCGACGGCCGAGCGGATCGGCGAACTGCTCGCCGCCCAGTCCCGTGCCGGGACGCGGGCCGGCGAACTGCTGCTGGCGGTCCTGCGGGGCCCGGCCGCCCGGCAGGAGGAGACCGGAACGGAGTTGCGCGAGGCGCTGGGGCTCACCCCGGACGAGCCGCTGGCCGTGGTGGCCGTCCGGCCGTGGCGGGCCGGCGGCCCGCGCGCCGCGCTGCCGCGGGTGGCGGCGCAGTGCGTCGTGCCGGCTGCGCCGACGGATGCTCCGGCCGCGCTGGCTGCGCTGGTCCGCCTCCGCGCCCCGGACGCCCTGGACCCGGCCCGGGCGGGGGCCGAGCGCCTGCTGCGGGCGGCAGCCGGCGCCCCGGGCACCGGCTCCGCCGGGCGTCCTGCCGCCGGGGTGAGCGCCGGGCGGCGCGGCACGGCGGGCCTCCGCCTCGGCTGGGCGGAGGCGCAGGCGGCGGCGC
>DASSBO010000132.1:0-5337 GCA_035698655.1 Streptomyces sp. | reverse complement strand
AAGGATGGACGGGGTATCAACATATCTGGCGTTGACTTTTGGCACGCTGTTGAGTTCTCAAGGAACGGACGCTTCCTTCGAAACCCTCTCGGGTTTCTCCGGGCGTTCCCTTCGCTGTGTCCACTACTTTAGCGGATTTCCGCGACCCGTTCAAAATCGGGTTCCGGAGGTGTTTTCGGGGACCCGAAAACGTCCCCGGAGGGGAATCGTAGTAGTGGTGTGGTCACTCCGCGGTACCCTCCGAACGGCCTTCGGCCGGTCGTCTGACGGGCACCCGCTTCTGAGCGACTCGGTCAACATTAGAGGCCGGGCTCGGTCGCGTCAAGGCCGCTCGGTATCTTTTTTGCGGTGGCGTGGCTTGTGGGCCCGGTAGGGGCTGACCGTGGGGTCGCCGTCGAGCCAGAAGCGCCACGGGTGGGTGGCGCCTTCGCCGCCCACGCCGGTGCGCGGGCCGTTGCGGATCGTCTCCGCCGGGACGGCGTCGTCCCCGGCCAGGATCCGCAACGGCGCCCCGTCGTCCGGGCCGCACAGGTCGGTGCCGTCCAGGGACCGGTCGATACCGAGTGCCGTGCCCAGCCGGGCCGGCCCCTTGGCGAGTTCAGCGTGTCTGCGGGCCTTCGGCCGGCGCTTCCACGCCTGTTCCTCGCCCTCCAGGATCTCCCCGGCCCGCAGCAGCACACCGCTTGCGTGCCCGGGCGGGCCGCAGACGAGGTTGAGGTTCCACCACATCCCGTAGATGAAGTAGACGTAGGCGTGCCCGGGCGGGCCGAACATCGACGCGTTGCGCGCTGTGCGGCCGCGGTAGGCGTGCGAGCCCGGGTCGATCTCCCCCGCGTACGCCTCCGCCTCGGTGATGCGCAGCTCCATGCGCCCGTGGTCCGTCGTGCGCACCAGGGTGCGCCCGAGAACGTCGGGGGCGACCTCCAGGACCGGACGGTCGAAGAAGGTGCGCGGTAGGGGTGTGGGGTTCCCGGGCGTGCGTCGCGTACGGTCTCGGCCAGCGGTCATGGGTCGGAGGGTACTGGAGACGCACGGAACCCCCGGGCCCCCGGCCGCGTTGGTTCTGAGCGAGACGTCACACAGACACGGCGACGCACTCACCGGATCACGGGGGAGACCGCCGAGTCCAGGAAGGGATGAGCATGGGCTTCAAGAAGCTGATGGCGAGCATGGGCGCCGGCGGCGCGTCGGTCGAGACGGTGCTGAACGAGCCGAACGTGGTTCCCGGCGGTGTCGTGCAGGGGGAGGTCCGGATCCAGGGCGGCTCGGTCGCGCAGGAGATCCAGGGGCTCAGTGTCGGTCTGCAGGCCCGTGTCGAGGTCGAGACGGACGACGGGGAGTACAAGCAGAACGTCGAGTTCCACCGCCAGCAGGTCGGCGGGGCCTTCGAGGTGCAGCCGGGCGCGGTGCACGCGGTGCAGTTCGGGATGGAGATCCCCTGGGAGACGCCCATCACCATGTTCATGGGGCGCCAGCTCACCGGGATGAACGTCGGTGTGGTGACCGAGCTGCAGATCGCGCGTGCGGTCGACTCCGGCGACCTGGACCCGGTGAACGTCCACCCGCTGCCGGCGCAGCAGGCGATGCTCGACGCCTTCGGCGCTCTGGGCTTCCGGTTCAAGAACGCCGACCTGGAGCGGGGCCACATCCGCGGCACGCGGCAGCGGCTGCCCTTCTACCAGGAGATCGAGTTCTTCGCGCCCGAGCAGTACCGGGGCCTGAACCAGGTCGAGGTCAGCTTCGTCGCCGACGACCGGGAGATGGACGTCATCCTGGAGATGGACAAGAAGCCGGGGCTGTTCACCGAGGGAAGCGACTCCTACCGCGCCTTCCGGGTCGGTCACGCGGACTTCCAGGACACGGACTGGACGGCCTACCTGAACCAGTGGCTGTCCGAGGTGGGCGGCAAGCGCAACTGGTTCTGAGCGCAGCGCCATCGGTCCGTCAGCCGAGCACCACGGCCAGTGGTGTCTGCCTGACCGACCAGAAGCCGACGGCGGCCGTGAGGATTCCGGCCGCCGTCGCGGCGTCCTCGACGTCCGCGCGGGCGAAGGACTCCCAGCCGCTGGCGAGGATCAGGTAGCCGCGGGCCTCTCCCCACCACGACAGGTCGGTGAGCCGGTCCGTCAGCGCGTCCCAGTCGCCCTCGATGCCCTCGGGCAGCTCCAGACCCACCGCGCAGGCGTCGAGGAACGTCTCTCTCCCGGTCACCCCTGCGAGGTCGATGACCCCCGCCTGCCAGCCGGCCACCTGCGCCTGCAGCAGGGCCTCCGGCCCCACCGACGGCGTGCGGTAGACGCCGGGAGGCACTGTGCCGTCGAGGATTCCGGCGAGGCCGCCCTCGGGCAGCTCGGGAAGTTCCAGTGAGCTGGTCACGATCGCACCACCGTTTTGCGGGTCGGGTCTAGCGAAGCACCCCGCCATGCTGTCAGCCGGAGCGCCTGCGGCTCGTTAGGCTGGCCGAAGCAGTGATCAGCTCGACGAGGAGGTTCCCACGTGTCCGAGCAGTTCCGCCGTCCGCTCCCCCACGACTTTCACCCGCCGGTGGCCTCTTTCACGGTCGTCAGCGACGACGTCTCCGAGGGGCGGCCGCTGAAGGCCGATCAGGTGAAGGACGGCGGTGACACCTCGCCGCACCTGCGCTGGGAGGGCTTCCCGGCTGAAACCCGCAGCTTCGCCGTCACCTGCTTCGACCCGGAGGCTCCGACGGGCAGCGGTTTCTGGCACTGGTCCGTCTTCGACATCCCCGCCGACGTCACCGAGCTGCCGGCCGGTGCCGCCAGCGGTGACATGAAGGGTCTTCCCGCGGGCGCGGTCCACGTGCGCAACGACAACGGCACCCGCGACTACGTGGGGGCCTTCCCGCCCCCGGGTGACGGCCCGCACCGCTACGTCTTCACCGTCTACGCGGTCGGTGAGGAGAAACTGGGCGTGCCGCCCGAGGCCGCTCCGGCGGTGGTGGGGTTCAACCTGCGCTTCAAGGCGATCGGGCGTGCCCAGCTGATCGGCCTGCACGAGACGCCCGCGGAGGGCTGAGCGCGCACCGCCGTCTTCGTCGCCGGCGGAGGCCGGGGCCGCCGTTCGGCGGCCCCGGCCTCCTTTTTATTGCGTTGTACGCGCCCTCGCGCGGCGGCACAGTGGTGCTGCCCGCCAGGGGGGCGGGCACGGGACGAGAGGTGGCGGGGATGCGCGAGACGCTGGTCCTCAACGCGAGCTTCGAGCCGCTGTCCACGGTGTCGCTGCGCCGTGCGGTGGTGCTGGTCATGCAGGACAAGGCGGTCGTGGAGCAGGCGCACCCCGGGCTGCGCGTCCGCTCGACGGGTCTGGAGATGCCGGTGCCGCAGGTCGTGCGGCTGCGGAGATACGTCCGGGTGCCCTTCCGGCAACGTGCGCCGTGGTCGCGCAGGGGGGTGCTGGTGCGGGACCGGCACCGGTGCGCGTACTGCGGCCGCAGGGCGACGACCGTCGACCACGTCGTGCCGCGTTCCCAGGGCGGCGGCGACACGTGGCTGAACACGGTGGCGGCGTGCGCGGGCGACAATCACCGCAAGGCCGCCCGCACGCCCGCGGAGGCCGGCATGCGGCTGCTGACGAAGCCGTTCGAGCCGACGCCGGCCGACGCGCTGCTGCTGGCGCTGGGTCTGCGGGACGGCGACCGGCTGCCCGAGTGGCTGACGGTGCCGGCCGCCGCGTGAGCCGGCCCGGCTCCCCGGGCCGGTCCTAGCCGAGCAGCAGTTTGACGATGGCTGCGATGCCCACGATCACGATCAGGGCACGCAGCGCGGTCGGCGGCAGCCGGCGCCCGACGCGGGCGCCGAGCTGTCCGCCGACCGCCGAGCCGACGGCGATGAGCACCACGGCCCACCAGTTGAAGTGGGCGACGAAGAGGAAGAAGACGGCCGCCGATCCGTTGACGATGGCGCCGAGCACGTTCTTCACCGCGTTGATGCGCTGCAGGTCGTCCTTGAGGAACAGCCCCATCAGCGCCATGTAGATGACGCCCTGGGCGGCACCGAAGTATCCGCCGTACATGCTGGCGACGCCGATGCCGCCGAGCAGTGTCGGGCCGCCGTGCGGGTCGTCGGCGTCTCCGGTGCGTTCGCGCCGCTTCTGGACGCGGCGCGCCAGGGCGGGCTGCAGGACGACCAGGACGAGTGCGACGGCGATCAGCGCGGGCACGATCTTGGTGAACGCCTCGGCCGGCAGCTTGAGCAGCAGCGCCGCGCCGGCCACGCCGCCCAGCAGCGCCACGCCGCTCAGGCGCAGCACGCGTGCGCGCTGGCCGCGCAGTTCGCGGCGGTAGCCGATCGCGCCGCTGACGGAGCCCGGCACCAGGCCGAGGGCGTTGGAGACGTTCGCTGTCACCGGCGGCACGCCGACTGCGAGCAGCACCGGGAAGGTGATGAGCGTGCCGGAGCCCACGATGGTGTTGATTCCCCCAGCCCACACGCCTGCTATGCAGACGGCCACTGCCTCCCAGATGCCCACGCGGCAACGCCCCTCGCATGATCGGTGTCCAGTGCACCGATCATGCCCGAGGGGCGTGCGGGGCGCGCGGCCGGGTCACGATGCGGACGCCGCGGTTCCTGCCGGCCGTCGGTGTCCGCGTCGGCGTCGGGGCGCCGGGGAGGGTCAGTCGACGGGCGGCTGCTGCCGGGGCGGCTTGGTCATGCCGCTGCTGTGCCCGTCGGTGTTGTTCCCGCCGCCGTTCGCGCTGAGACCGCCGAGTGCGCCGCCGAGCCCCTTGAGGGCGTCGCCGATCTCGCTGGGGACGATCCAGAGCTTGTTCGCGTCGCCTTCGGCGATCTTCGGCAGCATCTGCAGGTACTGGTAGGACAGCAGCTTCTGGTCGGCGTCGCCGGCGTGGATCGACTCGAAGACGGTGCGGATGGCCTGCGCCTCGCCCTCGGCGCGCAGCGCGGAGGAGCGAGACTCGCCTTCCGCGCGGAGGATCGCGGATTCCTTCTCGCCCTCCGCGGTGAGGATCGCGGACTGGCGGACGCCCTCGGCCTGGAGGATGGCGGCCCGCTTGTCCCGGTCGGCGCGCATCTGCTTCTCCATCGAGTCCTGGATGGAGGTGGGGGGCTCGATGGCCTTGAGCTCCACGCGGTTGACGCGGATGCCCCACTTGCCGGTGGCCTCGTCCAGGACGCCGCGCAGCGCGGCGTTGATCTCCTCGCGGGAGGTGAGGGTGCGTTCCAGGTCCATGCCGCCGATGATGTTGCGCAGCGTGGTGATGGTGAGCTGCTCGATGGCCTGGATGTAGCTGGCGACCTCGTAGGTCGCGGCCCGGGCGTCGGTCACCTGGTAGTAGATGACCGTGTCGATGTTGACGAC
>DASSBO010000131.1:0-2087 GCA_035698655.1 Streptomyces sp. | reverse complement strand
GGGTGGCCGGGGACCCGGGGCGGGAGGACACCCGCTGGGCCGCCCGCGCCTTCGCCGACGACGCGCTGGCCCGCGGCCAGGAAGGCGTGGTCTGCAAGGCGCTGGACTCCGCCTACCGCGCCGGGCGGCGCGGCGCGTCCTGGATCAAGGTGAAACCGGTGCACACCCTGGACCTGGTGGTGCTCGGCGCCGAATGGGGACACGGCCGGCGCAGCGGGCGGCTGTCCAACCTCCACCTGGGCGCGCGCCGCGATGACGGCACCTTCGCCATGCTCGGCAAGACGTTCAAGGGCATGACGGACGCGCTGCTGGCCTGGCAGACCGAGCGGCTGCAGGAACTGGCCGAGCGCACCGAACCCTGGGGCGTCGCGGTGCGCCCGCAACTCGTCGTGGAGATCGCCTACGACGGCGTGCAGCGCTCGACGCGCTACCCGGCGGGCGTCACACTCCGCTTCGCCCGCGTACTGCGCTACCGCGACGACAAGACGCCCGCCGAAGCGGACACCGTCGAAACGGTGCTGTCCGCCCTGCCGGACTGACGCAGCGGGGCGGGGCGGGGCTCAGTCCTGCGTGCGCGGGGTGTGCGGGTCGGGGCAGGGCGTGCCGCGCGGGAGCTCGTAGGGGGCCGCGATGCGGTAGGTGCCCGCGTGCGGGGCCTGGAGCATCGTCCACCGGTCGACGGGCGGCTCCTCGTCGTCGTCCTCGCCGGTGGCCGGCTGCTTGGTCACCGGCTCCGGATCGGCCGGGCGCAGGCAGCCGTGCCGGTTGGCGGACCGGGTGCGCGGCGGCTTGATGCTGCTGCCGTCCGCGTCGACCAGACCCAGCCACGGCGACCACGGCACCCGGACCAGCACCGCCCCCGGGTGCTGCACCTTCACGGTCAGCCCGCCGGCCTCGGCCCGGGCGCCCTGCGCGGGCGGCGCGGCGAGCGGCAGCGGGTCGGCGACCCGGTAGAGGCGCCAGTTGGCGTCCGACCAGACCGGCTCCAGGTAGGGCAGCCCGGAGCGGACCAGCCGCGCCTCGTCGCGGGCGGCCGGGTCCGGGTCCTCGTCGGTGGGCAGCACCACGTAGCGCACCGCCCAGCGGCGCAGCCAGTCGTGGTAGCTGGTCGGGGTGAGGCCGCCCTCCTCGTAGAAGAGCGGGTTGCGGTCGGTGTCGGCCTGCCGGTTCCAGCCGCGTGCCAGATTGACGTACGGCATCAGCGCCGACGCCTCCCGGTGGCTGCGCACGGGCACCACCTCGACGCGGCCGCGCTCCGCGTCGACGCCCTTGAGCTGATGGACCAGCGGAGCCAGCTGGTGGGCCCAGGCGGCATCCGGCTTCGTGGCGATGACGTCGTAGGTGGGCTTGCCGATCTGCCAGCCCGCGACGACGACGAACGCGACCACGAGCACCGTGAACCGCCGGGTGCCGCGCGCGACGAGCGGCACCAGCGCCAGCAGCGCCACCCCGCCGAACAGCAGCGACAGCCGCTCCACGTTCGAGCCGACCTGCGAGGGGATCGCCCAGGTCAGCAGAATGCCCAGTCCGTACACCTCACAGCTGCGGCGCACGGTGCGCCACGCCGGAGGCGCCAGCCACCGCACGCCCACCACGGCCGCCAGCGGGAAGAGCACCGAGACCAGCGGCATCGGCTGCACGCCCTGAAAGGGGAAGAGCAGCACGCTCAGCCCCACCACGACGGGCGGCGGCAGGGCTATGGCCAGGCCCATGGCGCGCCGGCGGTTCAGCAGCAGCGCCGCGGCCACCACCCACAGGAACAGCCCGGCGACCGGGCTGCCCGCCGTCGCCAGCGCCGACAGCAGCGCCACGGTCGCGCCGCGCAGCTTCCGGCGGTGCCGCCACCGGACCGGCCAGGACCACACGGCCGCCACCGCGCCCAGCGCGAAGAGCGTGCCCAGTGCGAAGGTGACGCGGCCGGAGGCGGCGTTGCACGCGAAGGAGACCGCGCCCCACAGCGCGGGCGCCATCGGCCTGCGCACCGCGCCCGACCGCGCCAGGATCAGCGCGAGCACCGCGGCGGACAGCACACCGGACAGGATCAGCGTCGTGCGGACGCCGAGGACCGCCATCAGATACGGAGAGAT
>DASSBO010000130.1:0-8939 GCA_035698655.1 Streptomyces sp. | reverse complement strand
GACGACCTCGACGCCTACGGGATCGTTTCCCGCCTCCTCGGTGCCCTGCCCGCCGGCTCGGCGCTCAGCATCACCCACATCACCGCCGACCTCGACCCCGTCGGCATCGGGCAGATCGTCGACTCCTACGTCAAGAGCGGCATGCCCGTGCAGGCCCGCAGCAAGGCCGAGGTCGCCCGCTTCTTCGACGGCCTCGACCTCCTCGACCCCGGCATCGCCCTCGCCCACCACTGGCGCCCCGACGTGCAGGTCCCGGCCGGGCAGGACGGGCCCGTCGACCAGGGCCTCACCGACGCCGAGATCTCCATCTGGGCCGGCGTCGCCGTCAAACCCTGAGCCGCTCCCCCGCCGACGCGGCGTTCACGCACGCAGGTCGCACCACGTCGTCTTGCTGTCCACGTTGCGGGTGACGCCCCACCGCGCCGTCAACGCGTCCAGCAGTGCCAGGCCGCGGCCCGACTCGGCCTCCTGGGACGGGTGCCGCAGCACGGGGGTGCCGTCCGGGTCCGG
Organism: Streptomyces sp.; assembly: GCA_035698655.1. Classification (GTDB taxonomy): domain Bacteria; phylum Actinomycetota; class Actinomycetes; order Streptomycetales; family Streptomycetaceae; genus Streptomyces. The sequence goes on along the minus strand of DASSBO010000130.1, from coordinate 8,429 downwards.
GTCCGTCAGCTCCAGGCGGGGGCCGCCGGCCACCAACCACAGGCGCAGCGTCACCGCCGAGCCGGCGCCCACGTGCCGGATCACGTTCGTCAGCAGCTCGCTCACGCACAGCCGCGCCGTCTCCTCCGTCGCCTCGCCCAGCCCCCAGCCCGCCAGGTGCGCTCCCACCCGGTCGCGCAGCGCCGCGACGACACGCGGCTCCGCCACCGCCTGCAGCACCAGCGGGGGCCGGTGGCCGTCCCGTTCCGCGGCCAAGCGGCGCAGCACCGCCGCCAGCTTGCGCGCCTCGTCCAGCGGGCAGTTCCCCAGCGCCACCAGCGGGTCCGCCCAGCCGCGCGCGTACGTCACCACGTCCAGGCCCAGCGACGGCAGGCGGATGCCGTGCCCGGCCAGTGCGTGCCGCAGCTCCTCCGTCGTCGCCTGCGCCGGCTCGTCCGCCGCCGTCTCCCTCGTCTCCGTCGTCCGCGTCATCACGCTCACCCCTTCGTGCGCTCCGTGTCGATTCGTTCACAGACTGCTCACCGGCTGCGCGGGCTGAAAGGGGATCAGGTTCAGCAGTGCCGCGCGCTGAGACGGCGCGCAAGAGAACGGGAGAAGGGCGGGGCGGGCGCGTCGGGTTGGTGGGCGGCGCGGGGGCGGCCATACTGCCGCGTATGGTCGCATTCCTGCAGAACGTGGCGATCGACTGCGCCGACGCCCACCGGCTCGCCCGCTTCTGGAGCGAGGTGACCGGCAACCCCGTCGACCCGGAGGACGGGCCCGGCGACCCGGAAGTCGACGTGCTGCTGCCCGAAGGGCCCAACCTGCACTTCAACCAGGTGCCGGAGGCGAAGACCGTCAAGAACCGGCTGCACCTGTGCCTGCGGCCGCAGGCCTCGTGCGAGGAGGAGTTCACGCGGCTGCTGGACCTCGGCGCCACCCTCGTCGACGACCGGCGGGAACCGGACTGCCGCGGGTGGGTCGTCCTGGCGGACCCCGAAGGCAACGAGTTCTGCATCCTGCGCGGCGTAAAGGAACGGGCCGCCGCGCACGGCTCCTGAGCAGCAACTGCACCGGCCTGCCCCGGAGTTCTCTCACAGGGCGTAGCATCCGGGCACGCCTGCTTGGGAGGACACGTTGAGCAACCCGCCGCCGGACACCAACGTGTCCCGACCGCACGCCGCCCGCATGTACGACTACTTCCTGGGCGGGAAGACCAACTACACCAGTGATCAGCAGGCCGCCGAACAGGCCGCCGCCCTGTGGCCGTCCATGCCGATCACCGCCCGTGCCAACCGTGCGTACATGCACCGGGCGGTGCACGAGCTGGGGCTCGCGGGCTTCCGGCAGTTCCTCGACATCGGCACCGGCATACCCACCAGGCCGAATCTGCACGACGTCGTGCAGAACGTCGCCCCCGAGGCGCGGGTGCTCTACACCGACAACGACCCCATCGTCCTCACCCACGCCCGCGCCCTCATGCAGGGCACCCCCGAGGGCCGCACCGGGTACATCGAGGCCGACGTCACCGACCCCGACAGCATCCTCACCGCCCCCGAGCTGGCCGAGACGCTGGACCTCACGCAGCCGGTCGCCGTCTCCCTGCACGCCGTGTGCCACTTCCTGCCGCACTCCCTCGACCCGCACGGCATCGTCGCCAAGATCATGGCCGCGCTGCCGGCCGGCTCGGCCCTGAGCCTGTCCCACGGCACCGCCGACCTGGCGCCCGAGCGCATGGCCAAGCTCGAAGCCACGTACAACAGCAGCGGCGTCACCGTGCAGTCCCGCAGCAAGGCCGAGATCACCCGCTTCTTCGACGGCCTCGAGCTGTGGGACCCCGGCGTCGTCCTCGCCCACCACTGGCGCCCCGACGTGCAGGTGCTGCCCGGGGGCGATGCCCCCGCCGACGAGGAGTACGCCGACGTCGACGTGTCCGTCTACGCCGGCGTCGGCATCAAGAGCTAGCTCAACTCCCCTGCGCCGCCCGGACTTTGATCGCGGCGTGGCGTACCATCATGCGGACGCCGTGACAGGGGAGGGACGCGTTGAGCAGCTCGTCGTCGGACTACGGAACGTCGCAGGCGCACTCCGCCCGCATGTACGACTACTTCCTCGGCGGCAAGACGAACTACACCGTCGACCGGGAGGCCGCGCAGCGGGCCGCCGGTGCGTGGCCGTCCATGCCGATCGCCGCCCGCGCCAACCGCGCCTACATGCACCGGGCGGTGCACGAGCTGGCCCGCGCGGGCTTCCGGCAGTTCCTGGACATCGGCACCGGCATCCCCACCCGGCCCAACCTGCACGACGTCGTGCATCACGTCGCCCCCGACGCCCGCGTCGTCTACACCGACAACGACCCCATCGTCCTCACCCACGCCCGCGCCCTTATGCAGGGTTCGCCGGCCGGACGCACCGCCTACGTCGAAGCCGACGCCACCGACCCCGAGGCCATCCTGGGCTCCGCGGAAGTGGCCGAGACGCTGGACCTCACGCAGCCGGTCGCCCTGTCGCTGCACGCCCTGTGCCACTTCCTCCCCGACGACCGCGACCCCTACGGCCTCGTCGCCCGCCTCCTCAAGGCGCTGCCCGCCGGCTCCGCGCTCAGCTTCTCCCACGCCACCGGCGACCTCGACCCCGTCGGCGTGGCGAAACTCGTCGACTCCTACCGCGCCAGCGGCGTGCCGCTCCAGGTGCGGAGCAAGGACGAGGTGGCCCGCTTCTTCGACGGCCTGCGGCTCCTCGAGCCCGGCGTCGTCCACCCGCACCGGTGGCGGCCCGACGTGCAGGTCCCGGCGGCGGACGAGGCGCCCGTCGAGGACGGGGCCTCGGACGTCGACGTCTCCATGTGGGCCGGCGTCGCCCTCAAGCCGTGACCGGGAGGAGTCGCACGCCCGTTGTCCCGGTTCCGTGACGAATTCCGGGACAACGGGCGTGCGATTTCGTCAACCCGCCGGGTTATCCACATCCCCCACACGCGCAAGGGTCGCGCAGACCGTCGCAGACATCCTGCGGACCGGAGACCGGATGACAGCCGTCTCCGTGCTGGACTCCGCTCTGCACCAGGGGCTGCTCCCCGGCGGTCCGGCGGAGCTGGAACGGCTGGTCATCGGCAGAACCGGCGTCGACCAGGCGCTGCGGCGCATGGCGGAGGCGGACGGGCGGGCCGAGTCGCCGCTCGAGACGCGGAACCGGCTGATCTGCACCGACCACGCATGCCGCCCGAGACGCTCCAGTGGCCGCTCCCCGACCCGCAGTCCGGCACCCGGTACCGCCTCGACGCCGGCTACCCGAGCCGCTGGGTGGGTGTGGAGGCCGACGGGCGTGACGTGCACGACCGGCCCGGGGCCCTCCACGCCGACCGCGGGCGGCAGAACGACCTGCTGTCCGCCTACCCGGGACTCGTCATCCTGCGCTTCACCTGGGCCGACTCCGTCAACCCGGAACGGTTCCTCGGCGCGCTGCGGCGCGCTCTCACGCGGCAGGCGGGGTGAGCGGTGACGGTTGGCGGCCGGTGAGGAAGTCCTGCCAGGTGCGGCGGCCCGCGGTGTGGTCGGGGCGGGTCAGGTTGGCGCCCTCGCGCATGGCGCGGGCCGCGCCGCCCATCAGGGGCATGTTGACGACCGGGCGGTGCTTGCCCTCCGCCTGCAGGTAGGCGCGGACCAGGTCGCTCATCGTGGCCACCTCCGGCCCGCCCATCTCCCGCACCAGGCCGGCCGGCTCGCCCAGCGCCAGCTCCGCCAGCCGCTCGGCGACCTCGCCCGCGTCGACCGGCTGGAAGCGGACGCCGCCGAAGGCGGGGACGACCGGCAACTTCGACATCGGCCGGACCATCGTGAGCAGCAACTCGTGGAACTGGGTGGCACGCAGCGTCGTCCACGGCAGGCCGGACTCCTCGACCACCCGTTCCGCGTCCCGCTTGGATGCGTAGTAGCCGAACATGGCGCGGTCGACGCCGCTGGTCACCGGGACGCGGTCGGCGCCGACGACCGAGATGAAGACGAGGTGCCGGACGCCGCCGGCCGCGGTGGCCGCCCGTACCAGGTGGCGGGCCTTGTCGCCGTCTCCCTTGGCGGCGCCGGCGCAGTGCACGATGGTCTCGACGCCGTCCATGGCCGCCTCGACGCCCTCGCCGGTCGTCAGGTCGCCCGTCGCGTAGCTGATGCCGTCGCCCGCGGCGTGTGCGCTGCGGCTGAGGATGCGGACCTCACGGCCGGCGGCGCGCAGCAGCGGCTGGAGGCGGCGGCCGAGGGTGCCCGTGCCGCCGGTCAGCAGGATGGGTGACGTCATGGTCTCTCCCGTGGTTGGGGCCGCTCGGTCACATCGGCCGCTTCTCGTGTGTCTACTGCATGACACCCGGCGAGGAAGGAACGTGACACGTGGACGAGCGCGAATGGCTGACGGAGCGGTTCGAGGAGCACCGGACGCGGCTGCGGGCCGTGGCCTACCGGATGCTCGGGTCGCTGAGCGAGGCGGACGACGCCGTGCAGGACGCGTGGCTGCGGGTCAGCCGCGCCGACACCCGTGAGGTGGAGAACCTCGGCGGGTGGCTGACGACGGTGGTGGCGCGCGTCTGTCTCAACGCCCTGCGGTCGCGGGAGCGGCGGCGTGAGGAGCCGCTGGATGCCGGGAGTGACGGTGGCGGTGTGCGGATGCCGGACCCCGTCGTACGGGCGGAGGAGACGGCCGGGCCCGAGCAGGAGGCCGTGCTGGCCGACTCCGTCGGGCTGGCGCTGCTCGTCGTCCTGGAGACGCTGTCGCCGGCGGAGCGGCTGGCGTTCGTGCTGCACGACATGTTCGCCGTGCCGTTCGACGAGATCGCGCCGATGATCGAGCGGACGCCGACGGCCGCGCGGCAGCTGGCCAGCCGGGCGCGGCGGCGCGTGCGCGGGCAGGCGCCCGCGCCCGACCCCGACCTGGCGCGGCAGCGGGCCGTCGTCGACGCGTTCTTCGCCGCCGCGCGGGACGGGGACTTCGAGGGGCTGGTCGCCGTGCTGCACCCGGAAGTCGTGCTGCGCTCCGACGGTGGTCTCGCGCGCGCCTGGCAGACCGTCGAACTGCACGGCGCGCAGACGGTCGCCTCGCAGGCGCTCACCTTCGGACGGCTTGCGCCGTTCGTCCGCCCTGCACTGGTCAACGGCGCCGCCGGCGCGCTGATCGCCGCACAGGGGCGGCCGCTGTCCGTCATGGGGTTCACGGTCACGGGCGGACGGGTCGTCGCCATCGACGTGCTCAGCGACCCGGAGCGGCTGGGGCGGCTCGACCTGAGCTTCCCGGAGGCGTGAGGCGGGGCGTCAGCCAGGTGACGGCCGGGAGGTCCTGGTCGAGCCAGTCGACGGTGCCGGTCTCTGCGGACGGCAGCCAGCGCAGTTCGTCGTGGTCCTGCAGCGGGCGGGGGCGCGGGGTGCCGGCGAGGAGGCGGGCGCGGTAGATCCACAGCACCATGCCGCGGCCGACCGGCCACTCGCCGGGGACGCGGTCCTGGACCTCGGCGTCCACGCCCAGCTCCTCGCGGAGCTCGCGGACCAGGGCCTGCCGCGGCGTCTCGCCCGGCTCGACCTTGCCGCCGGGGAACTCCCAGCGGCCGGCCGTGGCCGGGGGCGCCGTGCGGCGGGCGGCCAGCAGCCGGCCCGCGTCCACCAGGGCCGCGCCGACGACGAGGAGCCAGGACGGGGCGGGTTCGTCGTCCGTCATGCCGGCCAGCCTACGGGCCCCGGACACACCGGAGGCCCGGTGCCTGTCGGCACCGGGCCTCCGGTTTCAGTAGCGGGGACAGGATTTGAACCTGCGACCTCTGGGTTATGAGCCCAGCGAGCTACCGAGCTGCTCCACCCCGCGTCGGTGAGAAGAACACTACGCGACGGCGCCCGAAAAGGGAAAACGGATATCGCGGCGCCAGGCCGCTCGGCCGGTCAGCCGGCGCGGTCGGCGTCGGCGAGCGCGGCCCGCCGGGCGCGGAGATGTTCCCGGCTGCGCCGGCAGTCGGCACCGGCGGGGTCGAGCATGCCCAGCAAACTCGACCCGTCGTAGCGGAACCCGACCTGCTGCCAGGTCGCGGCGAGCGCCGCCTCTCCGCGCCGGTACTCCTCCGCGCATCGGGCCGACGCGTCGGCGGGCCGCTCGCGGGTCACCGTGCAGGTGAGCACGGCGCAGCAGCCGGTGGCCAGCGTCTCGATCGCCTCGGCGGCGAGGACCGGCCCGAGGCCGAACCCGCGCCAGGCCGGGTCCAGGCGCGCCTCCCACATGACCAGCAGGTCCGGGGAGGGGCGGGTGACGCGGTCGCGGAAGTCGGCCTCGACGCCGCCGCCGGTCCACGACGTGAAGGGCAGAACGGTGTTGTAGAGGCCGAGGTCCTCCAGTTCGGCTGCGCCGAGCGCGGCGCCGCGGCCGTCGTCGAGCAGCCGGTAGAAGGTGAACGAGCCGACTTTCCGGCGCCGCGCGAGCACCGACACCCGCCACGGCCACAGGGCGTCCGTCTGCTCGTCGTCGGAGAGCCGGTACTCCAGGGACAACGTGCGCGGGTCACCCGGCAGTTCGCCGACAGGGCGTCGCGTGGTCAAGGTCATGCGTCCGGACGCTAGCAACTCGCCTGCCGACTGCCCGTAGGGTGCCGGGCATGGTGGGGATTCGGGGCATGCGGATGGAGGATGCGCGCGGGGTCGCCGAAGTGCGGGTGCGGGGGTGGCAGGCGGCGTACGCCGGGTTGCTGCCGCGCAGTTACCTGGACGGCATGTCCGTCGAGGAGGACGCCGCGCTGCGGCGCAGGCTGCTCGTCGACGGGCGTGGGCAGGTGGCCAACCTGGTGGCCGTCGACGAGGGCGGTGACGTGGTGGGCTGGGCCGCGCTGGGGGCCGGCCGGGAGGCGGGCGCCCGCGCCGCGCCCGGAGCCGGGGAGCTGTACGCGCTGTACGTGCGGCCCGAGTTGGTCGGCACGGGCATCGGGCGGGCGCTGATCGGCGCCGTGCACGAGGAGGCCGGGCGGCGCGCCATGCCCGAGCTGCTGCTGTGGGTGTTGGAGGGCAACGCGCGCGCCCGGGCGTTCTACGAGCGGGCCGGGTACGCGTGCGACGGCGTGGCACGGCCCGACGAGTACGACGGCGTGGTCGCCGTCGAGGTGCGTTACCGGCGGGGGCTGTAGTCCTTGAGCGTGTAGGAGCCGACGACCTTCGCGAAGTACGCCTTGGCCTCGGCCTCCGCCGTCGGGTCCGGGACGGCGTCGGCGGCCTCGGCGGCGTGCTCCTCCATGCCGTGCAGGGCCAGGTTCTGGTTGTCGGTGACGTAGTCGCGCAGTTCGCGTTCGTAGGCGGCGTAGGCCGCGACGTGGTCGCCGTCGGCGGCGTGCAGTTCGCCCGCCAGGACGTAGGCGCCGACCAGCGCCATGCTGGTGCCCTGACCGGAGGCGGGTGAGCCGCAGTAGCCGGCGTCGCCGAGCAGCGTGACGCGGCCGCGCGACCAGCGGTCCATGTGGATCTGGGCGAGCGCGTCGAAGTGGAAGTCCGGCGCCTGCCACATGGTCTGCAGCAGGCGCGGCATCTCCCAGCCGTCGGCGGCGGCGTAGCGGCGGGCGAGTTCGCGGCGCTGCTCGTCCGGCGTCAGCGCGACGTAATCGGCGGGCGGCTGGTCGGAGTTGAAGCCGACGTAGACGCGGGCCTCGGTGTTGTCGCGGGCGCTCATGACGAGCGCGCCCCAGGCGTCGGCGAGGCCGGTGTGGTAGGCGGTCTGCCAGTGGTCGAGGCCGAGGATGTTGGGGGCCGTCCACACGGCCAGGTAGGTGCCGAGGTGCGTGAGGTAGTCCTCCTCCGGGCCGAAGACGAGCCGCCGGGTGTTCGAGTGGACGCCGTCCGCGCCGACCAGCAGGTCGAACTCGCGCTCGGCGCCGCTCTCGAGGCGGACCTGGACGGCGTCGGCGCTCTGCGTGACCGCGGTGATCGAGTCGCCGTAGAGGTACTCGACGCGGTCGCCGGCGGCGTCGGCGAGCAGGTGGGCCAGGTCGTCGCGGAGGATCTCCACGTCCGGGGAGTCGATGCGGCCGCCGCTGAGGGTGCGTTCGGTGGAGCGGGAGACCTCGGTGCCGTTCTTGTCGAGGACGTTCATGCCGCGCAGGCCGGTGGTCAGGGCGCGCAGCCGCTCGGCCGCTCCCATCCGGGCGACGACGTCAAGGGCCGGGCCGCGCACGTCGACGGCCTGACCGCCGGGCCGCAGGCCGTCGGGGAAGCGTTCGAGGACGGTCACCTCGAAGCCGTACCGGTCCAGCCAGTAGGCGAGCGCCGGGCCGGCGACGCTGGCGCCGGAGATCAGGACGCGGGTGTTCTTCATGGCGGGCCCCTTCACGGTCGGTCGTGTCGTGGTACGTCTCCGAGGCTGGAGGGGGCGGCCGACAGGGGGCCGACAGCGGACCGACGCGTGCCGACAGGTCACCGACACCTCGTGTCGGCGGACCGCGGACGGGCGGA
>DASSBO010000129.1:0-9947 GCA_035698655.1 Streptomyces sp. | reverse complement strand
GCGGTGAAGTACATCAGGTACGAGCCGTCGGCGCGGCGCGAGACGTCGGGTGCCCAGAACCCGCCGTTGCCGGCCCAACTCGGCTTGTCCGGCAGGGCGTCGCCGCGCACGGTCCACGGCCCGGTCGCCGACGGGGCACTGGCGACCGGGGTCCGGCCGGACCCGCTGCTGGTGGAGTACGCGTAGTAGGTCGAACCCACCCGGAGGACGTCCGGGTCGGGGAAGTCGGTCTGGACGACGGCCGTCGGTCTCTGGGTCGCGGCGGCACCGGGCGCCGCGCCGACCGTCAGGGCGGTGGCGGCGGCCAGCACGACGGCCGTCAGCTCCGCGACGCGGCGCCGCAGCGTGCGGCGGCGGCCCGCGGGGAGCAGGGACAGGAAGCGGGTGGAACGCTGGGGCATGTCGCCCTCCGCGGCGCCGGTGGGGGAAGCGGTCGGCGGGGACACTATGACCGGCGTGACGGCGGGTCAAGAGTGTGTACAACGTGGGAATCCGGGGCGGCGCCGTCAGCCCGGCATGATCCGACTGGCTTGTTCTGTCCGGTGCCGGGACGGCCGGCGCGGCATAACATCACCGGGACCGAACCGTCAGACGCCCGTCTGGAGCGCCCTGTTGACCGACAGCGACCCCCTGAGCGACCAGGCCGCCACGCCGCCGCACTCCGCCCGGATGTACGACTACTTCCTGGGCGGCAAGGACAACTACCCCAGCGACCGCGAGGCCGCGGAGAAGGCGTTCGCCGTCCTGCCGTGTGCCAGGACCAGTGCGCGCGCCAACCGGGCGTACATGCACCGTTCGGCGCACGAACTGGCCCGCCGGGGGTTCCGGCAGTTCCTCGACATCGGCACCGGGATCCCCACCCGGCCCAACCTGCACGAGATCGTGCAGGGCGTGGCGCCCGAGTGCCGGGTCGTCTACGTCGACAACGACCCGATCGTGCTCGCCCACGCGCAGGCCCTGATGGCGGGCACGCCCGAGGGGCGTACGGCCTACGTCGAGGCGGACGTGACGAAGCCGGAGACGATCCTGGGCGCGCCGGAACTCGCCGCGACGCTCGACCTGTCGGAACCGGTCGCACTGTCCCTGAACGCGGTCTTCCACTTCGTGCCGGACGAGTACGGCCCGCACGAGATCCTCGCCGAGCTGCTGGCGGTGCTGCCGTCCGGTTCGGCGCTCAGCCTCTCGCACCTGACCGCCGACCTCGACCCGGACGGCATCACGAAGGCGGTCGCGTCCTACCGGCGCAGCGGCGTCCCGGCGCAGGCCCGCAGCCGGGCCGAGTTCGAGCGGTTCTTCACCGGCCTCGACCTGCTCGACCCGGGCGTGGCGTTGGCGCACCGCTGGCACCCGGAGGTGACGGTGCCGCACGGCGACCACGCGACGCCGGGCACCGGCGTGCCCGATGCCGAGATCTCGATGTGGGTGGGCGTGGCGCTCAAGCCGTGACCGGCCATGGGGCGGGCCGTCAGTAATACGCCCGCATGATCTCCGTCGACCAGTCGGGCTGCGTCGTCTCGCCCTGCGGGCCGAACTCCCGCATGTAGGGCTTGATGTCCAGGACCGGCGTGCCGTCGACGGCGTCCAGGCCCTGTACGTGCACGTCCAGGCCGTCGACCTTCAGCAGCCGGCAGCGGGAGACGCCGAGGCGGTTGGGCCGGTTCTTGCCGCGCTGAGCGAAGATGCCGACGAGCGGCCAGTCGGTGTTCCCGCGCGGGTGGCGCGCGCCGGACTGGATCCTCTCCGGCGCCACCCGGTCGAAGTGGAAGACGACTTCGAGGTGGGAGAAGCTCCCCAGGCCGAACAGGGCCTCCGGGCCGAACCGTCCGGCGTCGAACCGGATCACGGCCTTCTCGCGTCCCCAGTCGTCGTCGGCGACGGCCTGCCGGCCGCCGACGACGGTCGCGACGGGCAGCGAGGCGACCGGCTCGGGCGGGTGGTTCTCGGTCATCGGCATGGCGGCTGATGCCTTTCGTCGTCGCGGCGCGTCAGTCCTCGCCGACGACGCCTTGGAGGGAGCGCCGGGCACCGTCGAGGTGTGCGCGCATGCGCAGCGCGGCCCGCTCCTCGTCACGGTCGCGCAGCGCGTCGAGGACGCCGCGGTGTTCCGCGGCGATCCGGTCGGTGCCCAACTGGTGGCGGGACTGCGCCATGCACAGGCGCACCTCGCCGTCGATGGTCCGGTACAGCCGGCTCAGCCGGGGGCTGCCGACCGCGTCGACCAGCGTCCGGTGGAACCTCAGGTCGGCCTCCACGAACGCGCTGTGCGGGGCGTCCTCGGCCAGGTCGTCCAGGTCACACACGGCGCGGTCCGCCTCCCGGACCGGCACCGTGTCACGGGCGACCAGCAGCCGGATGGACTCGATCTCCACGGGGGTGCGGACCAGGTAGACGTCGTCGACGTCGGCCCGGGTCAGCCGCGGCACGGTGGCGGGCTTGTTCGCCTCGCGGTGCAGCAGGCCCTCGTGCACCAGGGCCGTCACGGCGCTGCGCGCGGTCGGGCGGGAGACACCGTACTCGCCGGCGATCTCCGTCTCGGCCAGGGAGCTGCCGGGTGCGAGGGCGCCGTCGAGCACCCGGGAGCGCAGGGACTCGATCAGCGCGTCGACGACCGAAACGGTGGCCAGCCGCAGCCCGGCTCCCCGTGTCATGAGCGGATCTCCCTCCCGTGTTGGCTGCGCCTGTCATTTTTGCACGCGCCCTGACAGAAACCATTGACAGTCAATGAGCCATTGTCTTACAACCTTGGGAACCCCGCGAGGCGGGACCGCAAGCCGCACCACCGCAAGGAGAAGGCATGGCCGGCTATCAGCAGGTGTACGACCCCGTGGCAGGCTCGCTGGGCTGGACCGCACTCTTCGCGGCGCTCCCGCTGCTCACGCTCTTCGTCCTGCTGGGCGGACTGCGCTGGAAGGCGTGGAAGGCCGCACTGGCCTCCCTGGCGGTGGCGCTGGGCGTCGCCGTCCTCGCGTACGGGATGCCCGTGGGCCAGGCGCTGCTGGGCGCGGGCGAGGGGGCGGCGTTCGGCCTCTTCCCGATCATCTGGATCGTGCTCAACGCGCTGTGGATCTACAAGCTGACCGAGCTCACCGGCTGGGACACCGTGCTGCGCCGGTCCTTCGCCTCGCTCTCCGACGACCAGCGCGTCCAGACGGTGATCATCGCCTTCTGCTTCGGGGCGCTGCTGGAGGCGCTCGCCGGCTTCGGCACGCCCGTCGCGGTCTCCGCGGTGATGCTGACCGCCCTGGGGCTGCGGCCCCTCAAGGCCGCGGCGGTCTCCCTGGTGGCCAACACCGCTCCGGTGGCGTTCGGCGCCATCGCCATCCCCATCACGACGCTGGCCCGGATCACCGGGCTCGACCCCGACGCCCTGGGCGCGATGGTCGGCCGCCAGACGCCGATCCTGGCCCTCGTCGTGCCGCTGCTGCTGGTCTTCATGGTGGACGGCCGCCGCGGCGTCCGCGAGGTGTGGCCGGCCGCGCTCGTCGCAGGCGCCGCCTTCTCCGTCGGCCAGTTCGTCACCGCCAACTACCTCTCCTACGAGATCGCCGACATCGTGGCCTCCTTCGCGGGTGCCCTGGCGCTCATCGCCATGCTGCGCGTGTGGCAGCCCCGCCGCATCCTGGCGGCCGAGGCCCGCACCCCGGTGATCGCGGGGGCGGCCGTCGACACCGAGCGCACCGACGCCGTGCTGCGTCGCCGCCAAGGCGGCGAGGGGTCCGCGCTGCGCGCCTTCGCGCCGTACCTGATCGTCGTGGTGCTGTTCGCGATCAGCACGCTCGGCCCGGTCAAGGCGTGGCTGGACGACCACTCCGGCTGGAGCTTCGCCTGGCCGGGCCTCGACGTCGTCGACTCCGACGGAGCGCCGCTGTCCTCCACCGTCTTCGGCCTCGGCGTCTTCAACTCCGGCGGCACGGTGCTGCTGCTGGCCGGGCTGGCCACCGCCGTGCTGTACGGCGTCCGGGCGCGCCGGGCACTGGGCGCCTACGGCGACACCGTCCGCCAGTTCCGGTGGACCATCGTCACCGTGATGGCCGTCCTGGCCCTGTCGTACGTGATGAACCTGTCCGGCCAGACCGTCACCCTCGGGCTGTTCCTCGCCCAGACCGGCGCGCTGTTCGCGCTGCTCTCCCCCGTCGTCGGATGGCTGGGCGTGGCCGTCACCGGTTCCGACACCTCGTCCAATTCGCTCTTCGGCGTTTTGCAGATCACCGCGGCGCAGCACACTGGTCTCTCGCCCTATCTGCTCGCCGCAGCCAACAGCACCGGAGGAATCATGGGCAAGATGATCTCCCCGCAGAACCTCGCGATCGCCGCAGCCGTGGTCGGTCTGGAGGGTCGCGAGGGCGAGTTGTTCCGGCGCGTCGTCGGCTGGGGCGCCGGACTGCTGCTGGCCGCCTGCCTGCTGGTCTACCTCCAGTCGACCCCCGTGCTGGGCTGGACGGTGGTCGGCCGATGACCGCGCCCACCGGCCTGGCCGAGGAGCTCGGCGGTATCGTCGGCCCGGAACACGTACGCACCGAGAAGGGCCAACTGGCCGTCTACGCACGCGATGCCACACCGCTGTTCCACGCACCCCCCGACGTGGTGGTCTTCCCCGGCAGCACCGAGGAGGTCGCCGCCGTCCTGCGGCTGGCCACCGAGCGCAAGGTGCCCGTGATCCCGCGCGGCGCGGGCTCCAACCTGTGCGCCGGGACCGTCGCCCTCAACGGCGGCATCATGCTCGTCCTCACCCGGCTGGACCGCGTCCTGGAGGTCAGCCCCGACGAACTCCTCGCCCGCGTCCAGCCGGGCGTGAGCACCGACCGGCTCTCGGAGGCGGTCGGCGCCGCCGGGCTGCTCTACGCCCCCGACCCCGGCAGCCGCACCGTCTCCACCGTCGGCGGCAACGTCGCCACCTGCGCGGGCGGCCTGCGCGGCCTGAAGTACGGAGTGACGCGCAACCACGTCCTCGGCCTGGAGGCCGTGCTGCCGACCGGCGAGATCATCCGCACCGGCGGCCGGCTGTGGAAGGACGTCGCCGGCTACGACCTCACCCGGCTGCTGACCGGCTCCGAAGGCACCCTCGCGGTGATCACCGAGGTCACCGTGGCGCTCCTCCCCCGGCCCGCCGACACCGGCACCGGCGTCGCCTACTTCGACTCCCTGGCCGACGCCTCCCGGGCGGTGGCCGCCGTCATCGCCTCCGGCGTCCTCCCCGCGACGCTGGAGTTCCTGGACCGCAAGTGCATCGACGCCGTCGAGGAGTACGCAGGGCTGGGGCTGCGCAAGGACGCCGGTGCGCTGCTGCTCTTCGGCGACGACGGCGACCCGTCGGTCGTCTCCGGCAACCTGGCCCGCATCCAGGACGTGTGCGCCTCCGCCGGCGCGCTGGAGACCACCCTCGCCGAGGACGTGGCCCGCTCCGACGCACTGCTGGCCGCGAGGCGCTGCGCGCTGCCCGCGCTGTCCCGCCTGGGCTCGCCCACCATCCTCGAGGACGCCACCGTCCCGAGGCACCGGCTGGCCGACATGGTCGGCCGCATCGACGAGATCGCCGACCGGCACCGGCTGCGCATCGCCACCTTCGGGCACGCCGGCGACGGCAACCTCCACCCGACCTGCGTCATCGACCCCGGCGACGACGGCGCCGTGCAGCGCAGCCACGAGGCGTTCGCCGAGATCTTCGCCGCCGCCATCGCCCTCGACGGCACCATCACCGGCGAACACGGCGTCGGCGCCGCCAAACTGCCCTACCTCGCCGACCGCATCGGCGACGACCAGATGGCGCTCCTCCGCCGCATCAAGCTGGCCTTCGACCCGGCCGGCGTCCTCAACCCCGGAAAGCTGGGATCGTGAGCGAACAGAAGCAATCCGGACCGGGCGCCGGCCGCGGCATCTTCGAGGCGGAGCTGCTGGACCGCTGCATCTCCTGCGGTTTCTGCCTGCCCGCCTGTCCCACCTACGCGCAGACCGGCGACGAGGCCTCCTCGCCACGCGGCCGCATCACCTTGATGCGCGCCCTGGAGACCGGTGAACTGCCCGCCGACGACCCGACGCTGGCCGAGCAGTCGTCCTACTGCCTGGGCTGCCGGGCCTGCGAGACGGTGTGCCCGGCGGGCGTGGAGTACGGACAGCTGCTGGAACAGTGGCGCGACCACCAGTGGAGCGGACCGAAGCGGCCCTGGATCGCCAGGCTGCTGACGACCCTGGTCGCCCGGCCCGGGCTGCTGCGCCTGCAGGGCCTGGTCCGCCGGCACGCCCGAGGCCGTGACCGCGACCGCCGGCGCACGGACGGCCCGTCGCTGATGCTGGGCTGCGTCGAACGCGGCCTGTACCCGCAGGTCTCCCGCGCCGTGCGCACACTCCGCCCCGAGATGAACGTGCCGCCGAAACAGGGCTGCTGCGGAGCGCTGCACGCACACAACGGCGACTCCGCGACCGGTGCTGCGCTCGCCGGACAGCTCGGCGAGCAGCTGCCCGGCACCATCGTCACCACCGCGGGCGGCTGCGCCGCCCACCTCGCGCACCACCTCGGCCACGACCGCGTCCGGGAGCTGAGCGACTACCTCGACCGTGCCGGCCACCGGCCCGCCGGCCAGGTCACCGTCGACGGCCGCCGGGCCCGCGTCGGCCTCCAGGACTCCTGCCACCTGCGCAACGGACTGGGCGTCACCCGGCCGCCCCGCGAACTGATCGCCGCCGTCGCCGACTACGTGGAGGTGCCCGGTGCCGGCGACTGCTGCGGAGCAGCCGGCACCTACGCCATGCTGCGCCCCGCCGACAGCCGCGCGGTCCTGGACCCCAAGCTGACGGCGATCGCGGACGCCGGACTCGACTACGTCGTGGCCGTCAACCCCGGCTGCCTGCGCCAGCTCCAGCAGGGTCTGCGCCGCACCGGCTCCCGCACCCGGGCCGTACACCTGGCCGAACTCCTCACCATGGCGGAGGCGTCATGACCGTCGCACCCGGCGCGGGACTGCGCGTCGCCCTCTTCGTCACCTGCGTCAACGACGCGCTCTACCCGGACACCGGCCGCGCCGTGGTCACCGTCCTCGAACGCCTCGGCGTCCAGGTCGACTTCCCGGCGGCGCAGACCTGCTGCGGGCAGCCGCAGTACAACACCGGCTACCGGCGCGAGACCGAACCGCTGGTCCGCCGGACGGCCGACGCCTTCGCCGGCTACGACCACGTGGTCACCCCGTCGGGCTCCTGCGCGGCCATGATCCGCGACAACTACCCGCGCATCGGCGACAAGGCACGTGCCGAGGGCCGCGGCGACGCACTCGCCGAAGCGGCCGGCGCGCTGGTGCCCCGCGTGCATGAGTTCACCGAGTTCCTCGTCGACGTCCTCGGCGTGACGGACGTCGGGGCGTACTACCCGCACACCGTCACCTACCACCCCTCCTGCCACGGCCTGCGCATGCTCGGCCTGGGCGAGAGGCCGCTGCAGCTGCTGCGCGCCGTGCGGGGGCTGACGCTGCGGGAGCTGCCCGGCGCCGAGGAGTGCTGCGGATTCGGCGGCACCTTCGCGGTGAAGAACGACGCCGTCTCCGCGGCCATGGGCCACGACAAGGTGCGCAACGCCGTCTCGACCGGAGCGGACACCCTGTGCGGAGCCGACAACTCCTGCCTGATGCACCTCGGCGGGCTGATCCGGCGGCAGGACGCACCTGTCCGGCCGCTGCACATCGCCGACATCCTGGCCTGCACCGAACCGGACCGGAGGGACCCGTCTTGAGCGGCACCTACCTGGGCATGCCGGCCTTCCCGAAGGCCGCCGCCACCTCGACCCGCGACGCGCGGCTGCGCGCCAACCTCACCCACGCCACGCACACCATCAGGGACAAGCGGGCCGGTGCCGTCGCCGAACTGGACGACTGGGCTCAGCTGCGCCAGGCGGGCAAGGAGATCAAGGACCGCACGCTGCGCCACCTGGACCGTCACCTGCTGCAGGTGGAGGAGGCCGTCACCGCCGCGGGCGGCACCGTGCACTGGGCGGCGGACGCCGCAGAGGCCAACCGGATCGTCGCCGGCCTGGTGCACGAGACCGGCGAGAGCGAGGTGGTCAAGGTCAAGTCGATGGCCACCCAGGAGATCGGACTCAACGAGGCACTCGCCGCCGAAGGGATCGACGCCTACGAGACCGACCTCGCCGAGCTGATCGTGCAGCTCGGCGACGACCTTCCCTCGCACATCCTGGTCCCGGCCATCCACCGCAACCGGGGTGAGATCCGCGACATCTTCACCGACGCCATGGGGCGCTGGGGCAAGCCGGCCCCGGACGACCTCACGGACCGTCCCGCCGACCTCGCCGAGGCCGCCCGGCTGCACCTGCGGGAGAAGTTCCTGCGCGCCAAGGTCGCCGTCTCCGGGGCGAACTTCGTCGTCGCCGAGAGCGGCACCCTGGTGGTCGTCGAGTCCGAGGGCAACGGCCGGATGTGCCTGACCCTGCCCGAGACGCTGATCTCCGTCGTCGGCATCGAAAAGGTGGTGCCCACCTGGCAGGACCTGGAGGTCTTCCTGCAGCTGCTGCCCCGCTCCTCGACCGCCGAGCGGATGAACCCCTACACCTCGACGTGGACGGGCACCACCGACGGCGACGGGCCGCGCAACTTCCACCTCGTGCTGCTCGAC
This sequence comes from Streptomyces sp., assembly GCA_035698655.1. Classification (GTDB taxonomy): domain Bacteria; phylum Actinomycetota; class Actinomycetes; order Streptomycetales; family Streptomycetaceae; genus Streptomyces. The sequence continues at coordinate 1,334 of DASSBO010000129.1, read as the reverse complement.
AACGGCCGCACCGACACGCTGGCCGACACTGTCGGCCGGCAGGCGCTGCGCTGCATCCGCTGCTCGGCCTGCCTCAACGTCTGCCCCGTCTACGAACGGGCCGGCGGACACGCCTACGGCTCGCCCTACCCCGGCCCGATCGGCGCGATCCTCACCCCGCAACTGCGCGGCATGCAGAGCGAGGTGGACGCCTCGCTGCCGTACGCGTCCTCGCTGTGCGGCGCCTGCTACGAGGTGTGTCCCGTCGCCATCGACATCCCCGAGGTCCTGGTGCACCTGCGCGAACAGGTCGCCGCGCACGGCGACGGGCACCGCGTGGAGCGAGCCGCCGTACGGGCCTCGACCTGGCTGCTGGACCACCCGGCGGCCTACTCGGCCGCGACCCGCGCCGCCTCCCGCACCCGCCGGATCCAGCCGAAACGGCTGCCGGTGCCCGGAGCGGCCAAGGCGTGGACCGACACCCGCGACCTGCCGGAGATGCCCGCGGAACCCTTCCGCGACTGGTGGCGCAAGCACCACGGCGCCACGCGGAACACAGCTGAGAACACGGAGGGGAAGACGGAACGATGACAGGCTCCCGAGACCTCGTACTGGGCCGCATCCGGGCCGCGCTCGGCGACGTGCCGGCGTCCGAATCGCCGGCCGACCACCCCGTCCCCCGCGACTACCTGCCGGCGCACGTGCCCGAGACGCAGGACGCGCTGCTGGACCTGCTCGCCGAGAACCTGGCCGACTACCGGGCCCGGGTCCACCGCACCACCGCCGGCCGGCTGCCCGTTCTGCTCGCCGAGTTGCTCGCCGACCGCGGCTCCCGCACCCTGGCCGTGCCGGCCGACCTGCCCGAAGCATGGCTGGGCGCCCTCGGCGACGGCATCGAGCGCGTCACGGACTCGGCCGCGCTGACGGCCGCCCGGCTGGACACCGTCGACAGCACGCTCACCGGCTGCGCGCTGGCCGTCGCCGAGACCGGCACCGTCGTGCTCGACGCGGGCCCCGCGCAGGGCCGCCGCCTCCTCACCCTGGTCCCGGACCACCACATCTGCGTGATCCGCGCCGATCAGGTGGTCGCCTCGGTCCCCCGGGCGCTGCCCCGGCTCGACCCGCACCGGCCGCAGACCTGGATCTCCGGCCCGTCGGCGACCAGCGACATCGAACTCGACCGCGTCGAGGGCGTGCACGGCCCGCGCACCCTGGAGACCGTCCTGGTGACTGCAGAGGACCACTGACCGGGGCGGAGGGGCGCGGGGGCCGGCTCGTGTCCGCATGGCAGACGCCGTCGGGTGCCGGTGGCGGGTGCCGTGGCAGGCTGCTCTCGTGCTGGGAATCGTGGATCT
>DASSBO010000128.1:0-3722 GCA_035698655.1 Streptomyces sp. | reverse complement strand
GGCACCTGCGGCGGCACCTCGGCGCTCGGGGCCGGTTCGGCGGCCGGCGCCTCCTCCTCACGCGGAGCGAGCAGGCCGAGCGAGGGGCGGCCGGCGTCGGCGTCCTCGGAGGGCCCGCGGGTGGCGCTGCCCGCGGAGTCGTCCTTGCTGCCGTAGGAGCCGAGGACCTTGTCGCGGTTCTTCGACGGCGGCTGGCCGCCGTCGAAGCCGGCGGCGATGACGGTCACCCGCACCTCGTCGCCGAGGGCGTCGTCGATGACCGCGCCGAAGATGATGTTCGCCTCCGGGTGGGCGGCCTCGCTCACCAGCTGGGCGGCCTCGTTGATCTCGAACAGGCCGAGGTCCGAACCGCCGGAGATGGACAGCAGCACCCCGCGCGCCCCGTCGATGGAGGCCTCCAGCAGCGGCGAGGAGATGGCCATCTCCGCGGCGGCCACCGCACGGTCGTCACCGCGGGCGGAACCGATGCCCATGAGCGCCGAGCCGGCCTCGGACATCACCGACTTCACGTCCGCGAAGTCGAGGTTGATCAGGCCGGGCGTGGTGATCAGGTCGGTGATGCCCTGCACGCCGGAGAGCAGCACCTGGTCCGCGGACTTGAACGCGTCCAGAACGCTCACCTGGCGGTCGGAGATCGACAGCAGCCGGTCGTTCGGGATCACGATGAGGGTGTCGACCTCGTCGCGCAGGCCGGCGATGCCGTCCTCGGCCTGGTTGGCGCGGCGCCGGCCCTCGAAGGTGAAGGGGCGGGTGACGACGCCGATGGTGAGCGCGCCGAGCGAGCGTGCGATGTCCGCGACGACGGGCGCGCCGCCGGTGCCGGTGCCACCGCCTTCACCGGCGGTGACGAAGACCATGTCGGCCCCCTTGAGGACCTCCTCGATCTCCTCGCGGTGATCCTCGGCGGCCTTCCGGCCGACGTCGGGGTTGGCCCCCGCGCCGAGTCCGCGGGTGAGTTCACGGCCGACGTCGAGTTTCACGTCGGCGTCGCTCATCAACAGGGCCTGCGCATCGGTGTTGATCGCGATGAACTCGACGCCCTTGAGACCGACCTCGATCATCCGGTTGATGGCATTGACGCCACCGCCGCCGATTCCGACGACCTTGATGACTGCGAGGTAGTTCTGCGGTGCTGCCACGTCGAAGGCCTCTCGCCTCGAGTTACGTATCCCTGTGGGGCGGTTCGGATGCCGACCCGAACCCTAACCGTGAAGTTTAGGGTTACCAGTGCCTGTACTTCCTTGAGTCTTCGCAACGGACACTAAGTCGACACGTGCTGAGTGTTCAACGAACACGCCGAGCCTCCCGTTTTTCTTTTCACCCTATGTGATCAAGGGGAACGCTGACCAACCAGGGTGCCGACCTGCACGTATGTGCGTCAACACAGCGTCAGGATGCGGCAGGGGACGTCGGGACGCTCACGTCGAAGTGGTCAGCGTCCTTCGCCGCCTTCAGCAGGGCGTCCAGCGCCTTCGCCTTCGCCTGAGACTGTTCGCCGCTTCCCCACACCACCGTGCGGTCGCCCGTCAGCCGCAGCGTGATCGCGTCGTACGAACGCACTTCGACGACGCGCGTGTCGCGTGCCACCTCCGGCGGCAGCGCCGCCGCGACGTCAACCGCCTCGCGGCGCAACCGGTCCCGGCCGAAATACCGCAGCGTGGGCGAGCCGTCCGCCTTCAGCCGCAGCAGCGGAACGTGCGCCGGAGCCTTCCGCACGGTCGCGAACCGCACGCCCTCCTTGTCCACCTCCACGAACCGGCCGGACTTCCGCATGAGGAGCACCGGCTGTCGCTCCGTCACCTTCAGTCCGATGCCGTGCGGCCAGGCCCGGACGACGTCCGCGTCGTCCAGGCGGCGCAGCCGCTTCAGCAGCCGGTCGCGGACCGCGTCCTCGTCGACGGCGGCGAGCGGCGTGCCCAGCGGAATGTCGGCGGTCTCGCGGATCCGCTCGGCGGTGAGCACGTCCTGCCCGTGCACGGAGACGTGGTCGACACGCAGCCAGTGCGAGAAGAACAGCGCCCACACACCGAAGGATCCGGCGAGCAGCAGCAGGACGGCGGACAGCACCACGGTGCGCAGCCGGGGCCGGGGCCGCCGGCGCAGCCGCCGGCCGGGGCCGCCCCGCTGCCCGCCGGGCGGCGCCGCCGTCGACGCGGCGGCGGCGGCCGCACGGGCCGCGTCCCGTGTGGTCCGGTCGGCGGTTCTGGACGGTCCGGCCACGCTTCCCTGCCTTCTCACGCCCTGTCAGCGTGCTCTCAGGCGCGCCGGCGTGCTCGCATCGCTTCGTACACCATGCCGACCAGCAGCTCGTCCGCGTCCGGACGGCCGAACTCGGCCGCAGCCCGGGCCATGGTGTGCAGCCGGTGCGGGTTGGTGAGCACCGGGAGCACCTCGGCCTGGATCCACTCGGGCGTCAGCTCGGCGTCGTCGACGAGCAGTCCGCCGCCGGCGGCCACCACCGGCTGCGCGTTGAGCCGCTGTTCGCCGTTGCCGATGGGCAGCGGCACGTAGGCGGCCGGCAGCCCGACGGCGGACAGCTCCGCGACGGTCATCGCCCCGGCGCGGCAGAGCATCATGTCGGCCGCGGCGTAGGCGAGGTCCATCCGGTCCACATACGGTACCGGTACATACGGCGGCATTCCGGGCATGTTGTCGATCTGCGGCAGTTCGTTCTTCGGTCCGACCGCGTGCAGCACCTGGATGCCGGAGCGCTGCAGGGACGGCACGACGGCCTGCACGGCCTCGTTCAGCCGGCGCGCGCCCTGCGACCCGCCGGAGACGAGCAGGGTCGGCAGGTTCGGGTCCAGCCCGAACGCGGCGCGCGCCTCGGGACGGGCGGCCGACCGGTCGAGGGTGGCGATGGCGCGGCGCAGCGGGATGCCGATGTACCGGGCGTGCCGGAGCTTGCTCTGCGGCGTGGAGACGGCGACGAGCTCCGTGTAGCGGGAGCCGATCTTGTTGGCCAGACCCGGACGGGCGTTGGCTTCGTGGACGACGATCGGCACGCCGAGCCGCTTGGCGGCGAGATAGCCGGGCAGCGCCACGTAGCCGCCGAACCCGACCACGCAGTCGGCCTTGGTGCGCTCCAGGATCTGCTCGGCGGCCTTGATGGTGCCGCGCAGCCGCCCGGGGACGGTGATCAGCTCGGGGGTGGGCTTGCGGGGGAGCGGCACGGCCGGGATCAGGCCGAGTTCGTAACCGCGCTCCGGGACCAGCCGGGTCTCGAGTCCGCGCTCCGTGCCGAGGGCCGTGATGCCCACGGTCGGGTCCTGCCTGCGCAGGGCGTCCGCGAGGGCGAGCGCGGGCTCGATGTGGCCGGCGGTCCCCCCACCGGCGAGTACGACATGCACCGAAATTCACCGCTCTCCGGACGGCGCCCCGCCTGGGCGCCGTCGCATCGTCATCCGTCTCACGCCGGCCTTCACCCGGGCGAACCCGCCGAGGACCGGCTGCCGCGCCGCCAGGGCCGCACGGGCGGCCGGGTCGCTGCGCGCGAAGGCGACGAGCAGTCCGACCGCGGCCATCGTCGGCAGCAGGGCCGACCCTCCGTAGGAGAACAGCGGGAGCGGGACGCCGGCGATCGGCAGCAGGCCGAGCACCGCACCGATGTTGATCACGGCCTGCACCGTGATCCAGGTGGTCACGCCTCCCGCGGCGTACCTCACGAAGGGGTCCTCCGTGCGTCCGGCCACGCGGATACCCGCATAGCCTAGAGCGGCGTA
>DASSBO010000127.1:0-8924 GCA_035698655.1 Streptomyces sp. | reverse complement strand
GTGCGCACGACCAGCGGCTGCGGCGCACGCCCCGCCAGGGACGCACCCACCGCCAGCCGGCGCCGGGCCAGTTCGTACTGCAGGACCGCCCGGTTGTCCCGGTAGGCCTGGGCCAGCCGGCGCTGCGCGCGGGCCTCGTTCTCCGCGGAGATCAGCCCGCTGCGGCCGCGCGTCTCGATCTCGAAGCGCACCTTCTGCGCCTCGGTCTCCTGCTCCTCCAGCAGCTGGGCCACGCGTTCCCGCGCCTGGTTGAGCGCCGCCTTCACCTCGACGATGCGGGCGTCGCGCACCTTCTTGGCCCGCTCGATGTCCATGCCGAGGCTGTCGATGCGGCGCTTGCGGGTCAGGCCCCACTCCTGCTCGTAGGCGGTGCGCTCCTTGGCGACCCGTTCACGGGTGGCCAGGTGCTGCTGGTACTGCACCGGCAGCTGCACGTCGGGGATGTTGGAGCCGGTGATGCGCACGCCGTAGCGGTCGAGCTGACGGTTCAGCAGCTCCTGCATGTCGTCGACATCGGAGCCGCGCAGGTCGTAGGCCCGCTCGGTCTGCACCTGGCGGCCGCGCTGCCGGATGGCGTCCTGCACGGCGCTGGAGAGCACCAGGTCGAAGTTGCCCGCGCCGATGGTCCGCACGAACAGCACGGCGTCGGTGATGCGGAACTTCAGGAAGAACTCGATGGACCGCAGCGGCACGTTCTCCCGGGTCGGGCAGGCCACGACCGGCGCCGAGTACGGGATCTCGGTCGCGGTGTCCACCACGAAGTCGACGCGCGACCACGGGTGCCACAGGTAGTGCCGGCCCGGGTCCAGGGTGCGGGAGATCGCGCCGTAGCGGGTGAGCACGCCGGTGGTGCCCTGCTCGATCTCCACGATGGAGGCGCGCCACCACCACAGCCCGCCCGCCAGCAGCAGCACGACGCCCAGCACGTAGGCCAGGGTGGCCAGCGCCCCGTACGCGAAGTCGCCGGCACCGCTGTCCGCGTCCTGCAGGCCCAGCATGACGCCGGTCAGCAGGCCGAACACCCCGAGCCACACGGGCAGCATCCACCACACCCGGCGGTGGTGCCGCGGGATGATGACGGGAATCAGGGTGCCCGCCTCACCGCCCCGCAGCAGCCGCGGGATCTCGCTGAAGGCCGCCACCTCCTCGGAGATGACCGACCTGCGGTTTCCTCCCGCGCTCATTCCGCCCCCTCCGTGTCGGCGTCCGCCGCCGGTGCCGCCTGGCCCGGTACGGTCGGCGCCTCGGCCTCTCTCAGTGCGCTGATCTCGTGCTCACGCTCGGCGATGCGGGCCGAGACCTCCTCGAGCCGGGACCGCACGGCGGCCATGTCGGTCTCGGAGAACAGCTCGGTGCCCCGCTCGCCCACCAACTCGCGGGCCAGCGCCAGGAAGTCGACGCCGGCCGGTCCGTCGGCGCCGTCGGAGCCGCCGATCCGCACCAGCCGCGGCAGGTGGTCGGCGACCTCCTCCAGGGTGTCGAGCACCTGCTGCTGGTAGCGGTACTCCAGGATCTCCGGCGCCTCGGCGGCCGTGACCGCGCGGATGTCCAGCGCCTGCGCCTCCAGCAGGGCGGCGTTGGCCTTCGCCTCGGACTCGGCCTGCACGTACCGCTGGCGGGCCAGCGCGTGCGCGCGGTTCGTCTCCCGCTCGACGGCGGTGTCCATCTGCGCCTGGTACTGGGCGATGTCCGCCTGGATCGCGGACAGCGTCTCCTGCCGGGTGGCCAGCTCCTTGCTCAGGTCGCCCTCGTCCTGCTCCTTGCGCAGCTGGAGCGCGTACTCGTGGGTGTACGCGTCCTTCGCCATCCGCACCATCTCCGGCGCGGCCAGGTCCATCCGGTAGCCGCGGTCGGCGGGTTCGGCGTGCGTGATGTTGGCGTTGGTCAGCTCGACGGCCGGCCGGAACTGCTGGTTGAGCTGCTCCAGCAGCCGTCCGGTGTCCTCGCCGACCATGTCGTAGATCCCGGCGGCCTCCTGCTCGTAGATGAGGCTGCGGATGGTCTCGCTCACCGCGTTGTTGAGCTTCTCCTCGAAGCCGCGGACCGCACCGAGGGTGTAGACGAACTCCACCGGGTCCGAGATGCGGAACTGGATGAACAAATCGATGGACGCCTTCACCCCGCCCCGGGTCGGCGCCTCGCGCACCGGCGCGTTGAAGGGGTACTCGCGGGTGGTGTTGACGACGTAGGACACCCGCTTCCACGGGTTGAGCAGGATGACCCGGCCGGGGCCGACGACCTGCTCCAGCTTGCCGAAGCGGGTGATCAGCGCCTGGCTGCCGTCCGGCACCATCACCATGCCCTGCCGCCACCACACGAAGGCGACGGCCAGCACGGACATGACCCAGTAGTGGATGCCGAACAGCGGGTGCGTCAGTGTCGGCACGCCGGTCGCCGAGGACGTCGCGGCGGCGACGGAGGTGCCCACGGCGCCGATGACGAGCAGCATCAGCACCGGCAGCATGCTCAGGAACGACCGGCCGCGCGGCATCACCATCGGACAGATGGCGTGCACCTTCCGGCCCGACTCGCGTTGCTGCTCACTGCGGTTGAGCGTCTGGCCGGCGTCGTCGAGTGCGACCGTCCGCTCCGTCATCACGGTGTCGATGTCGCCGGCCTGGTCGCGCGCCGCCGGGAAGTCGGCGGGGTCGATGGCGTCCGGCCGCGGCGCGTCCCCGGAGCCGCCGCGGTTCCCGTCGCCGCCGGGCCGTACCCGGCGGCTGATCTCCTCCTGGGCGACGGCGCGCGGATCGGCTCCGCCCGCCACCGCCTGCGCGAGTCTGCCCGCCTCGCGTACGTAGTGGTCCCGTGCCACGATTCCCCCTTGCTGTTGTGCCGTGCACGTGGACCACATATCTCACACCACGCGGAAACGCCGCCGGACGGCACCCCGGGCAGCGGGGGTGACGCCCGACGGCGTGCTCCGTGGAGACGGACGGGTCAGAGCTTGACGCCGTGCTCCGCCAGGTAGGCGACCGGGTCGATGTCCGAGCCGTAGTCCGGGCCGGTGCGCACCTCGAAGTGCAGGTGCGGGCCGGTCACGTTGCCGGTGGCGCCGGACAGGCCGATCTGCTGGTCGCCGCTGACCGACTGGCCGGCGGAGACGGACAGCGAGGACAGGTGGGCGTACTGGCTGTACTTGCCGTCGTCGTGCTTGATGACGACGCGGTTGCCGTACGCACCGCCCCAGCCGGCGTAGACGACCTGGCCGTCGGCGATCGCGTGCACCGGGGTGCCGGTCGGGACGACGAAGTCGGTACCGGTGTGGTAGCCGCTGGACCACATGCTGCCGGACTGGTGGTACGGGGTACCGATCGAGTCGCTGCTGACGGGCGCGAAGTAGCCGCTCGCGGAGGCGGAGTCGCCCGAGTCGTCCGAGGACTGGTCGCCCGAGGGCTGCGTGGCGGCCTGGTCGGCGGAGGAGTCCTGCGACGGAGCCGGCTCCGGAGCCTTCTCCTGCGAGGAGGACGAGGACTGGGACGAGGACGCGCTCTGGCCGCCCACGGTCAGCTGCTGGCCCGGGAAGATGAGGTTCGGGTTGTCCCCGACGACCTCGCGGTTGTCGTCGTACAGGGTGTGCCAGCCGCCGTCCACGTCGTGCGCCTGGGCGATCTTGAACAGCGAGTCGCCGTGCACGACCGTGTAGGACTCGGCGGCCGCCTTGTCGGACGACGACGAGGACGAGGCCTGCTCCGAGCCGGAGTCCGCCTGCTCGCCGGTGGCCTGCTCGTCGGAGGAACCGGACTGGCTCTGGCTCTGGTCCTGGCTCTGCGACTGGTCCTGGCTGCCGGTGTCGATGTCGGGGGTGCCGCTGTTCTGGGTCAGGCCGGCCTTCGGGCCGCAGGAGGGCCAGGCGCCGGGGCCCTGGCTGGCCAGGACCTTCTCGGCCACGGCGATCTGCTGGTCCTTGGTGGCCTGGTCGGCGCGGGGCGCGTACTCGGTGCCGCCGTTGGCCTCCCAGGTGGACTGGGTGAACTGCAGGCCGCCGTAGAAGCCGTTGCCGGTGTTGATGTGCCAGTCACCGCTCGACTCGCACTGGGCGACCTTCTCCCAGGTGCTGACGGAGGCGGCGTTGGCGTTGCCCGCGCTCATGAGCGGAAGGACGATGCCCGCACCGCCGGCCGCGGTGACGGCGAGCGCGCGGCGGGATATGAGGGTCTTCTTGGGGCGGCGATGACGTCCGCGTGCAGACATAGTGGTGTTCCTCTCCTACGCCTGCGAGGTGAGCTGTCGGATTCGGGCCGGAGAGCCCGGTCACGCATCCGTGCGTCGACGGCGCACGGAGGAGTGACTTCACCCCAAGCCGGCCGCGGCGTGCGCGGCTCGGCACTTACCTGGTTCCCCCGCTCCTGCCGGTGTTCGTGCGGTGGCCCTTCCACCGGGCGGCAGGATTCGGCGTCCCGGCGGAAGACCGCCGCTGGGGGGCGGCGGGCGTCGAAACGTAAACACAACGGTTCCGCCCGGGGCAAGATTCGTGCGTTTGTCCGGAGATCCACTTGGGCAGGAGAGGCCGGACGGCAGCACGGACCGCTGCGGCGTGCTTCCGCTGCGTGAATTCGGTGTGCTCGCGGGGAATGTCAAATACCGCCGCAGGGTGGCGAGTTGAGGCACCGTCGGTGAAATGACCGATTCGGTGGGCGTGTTCGTGCCGGGCCGGTGTTATCCCCGTCACGGGCCGGTGGGCAGAGCGGGCTCATTCACTCCGATTGTCGCCAAACGGACTTACCGACCCTTCGGGAGGACTCGCCCATGAGCGGCGAAGTGCCCCGGTAGCGGCGCTCCGGGCGGCCCGCGGTGCCGTAGCGAAGGGTCACCTCCGCCAGTCCGGAGGCGAGGAAGTGCTCCAGATAGCGCCGGGTGCTGGCGCGCGAGAGGCCGATGCGGGCCGCGCACTCCGAGGCCGACAGCCCCTCGGGGCACTCCGCCAGCGCCTGCCGCACGAGCGCGGCGGTCTGCGCCGTCAGCCCCTTCGGCAGCTCCGGCTCACGTGAGACGGCGCTGCCCGCACCGAACACCCGGTCCACGTCCTCCTGCGCGGGGCGGGCGAGCGTGGCCAGCTCCCGGCTGCGCCGCGCGTACTCCAGCAGTCGTTCGCGCAGCGTGCGGGCGTCGAATGGTTTGATGAGGTACTGCACCGCGCCGCCGCGCAGCGCACCGCGCACCGTCTCCACGTCCCGCGCGGCGGTGACGACCAGCACGTCCGTCTCGTGCGCGGCTCCCGCGGTGCCTGAGCGCAGTTCGCGCAGCACCTCCAGCCCCGACATGTCCGGCAGGTAGACGTCCAGCAGCACCAGGTCGGGCCGCAGCTCGCGGACGGCCGCCAGCGCCTCGGCGCCGGTGCGCGCCTCGCCGACCACGGTGAAGCCCGGCGTCCGCTCCACCTGCGTGCGGTGCACCCGCGCCACCATGAAGTCGTCGTCCACGACGAGGACGCTCACCGGTTCGTGCGCGGCGGTCATTCCAGCGCTCCGAAGCTGACGCCCGTCAGCTGCACGGAGGCGTCCCACAGTCGGCGCGCCGCGGTGTCGTTCCGCGTCCAGGACGCCTGCCGGGCCGGACCCGGCGTGCCGCGCACGCCCAGCAGGCGGGGGCCGGTGAAGGAACCGGGGATCACCGAAGGGGCCGTCGCGGCGTACAGGCTGGGTGCGGCCCCCAGCTCCGGCGAGGAGGCGAAGACGGTGTTGGCCAGCGCCATGAGCCGCTCGCCGGCCCGCCGCCCGGCCAGCCGCGGGCCCTTCGTCTGCAGCTCGGTGGACGCGTAGCCCGGATGCGCGGCCGCGACGGTGATCCCGTGCGGTGCCGCGCGGCGCGCGAGTTCGTGCGTGAAGAGCAGGTTCGCGCTCTTGGAGCGCCCGTAGGCCACCCAGGCGTGGTAGCCGTGCTCGCTGTTGAGGTCCTCCGGGTCGATGTTGGCGATCAGGTGCACCAGGCTGGAGACGTTCACCACGCGTGCCGCCTCGGCGGCCAGCAGCCGGTCCAGCAGCAGCCCGGTCAGGGCGAAGTGCCCGAGGTGGTTCACGCCGAACTGCATCTCGAAGCCGTCCGCGGTCAGCGCGTACGGCACGGCCATCAGCCCGGCGTTGTTGACCAGCACGTCGATCCGCTCGTCCGGCAGGCCGTCTGCGAAGGCGCGGACCGAGGACAGGTCCGCCAGGTCGAGCGGGCGCAGCTCCGCTGCGGCCTCGGGCACCTCGCTGCGCAGCCGCTCGAGCGCCGCACGGCCGCGCTGCTCGCTGCGGCAGCCCAGCACCACGCGGGCGCCGCGCCGGGCGAGCTCCCGTGCGGTGACGTAGCCCAGTCCGCTGTTGGCACCCGTCACGACGGCGGTTCGTCCGCTCTGGTCCGGAATGTCGCGTGCTGTCCAGCCCATCGTTCGCCGTCTCTCCTCGTCGCCGACCGCGTTCGCGCGGCTCAGCGTAGGCCGGGCGGCCCCCGCAGGCGAGGCCGGCGGGGGCCGCCGGCCCGGTTCACTCGCCGCGCGGACCTGGGGCCTACTGCGAGCGTCCCGCCTGCTCGACGGGGTCTGGCACGCACGCTCGCTGTGTTGTCGATCGTCCCCTCGCTCGCTGCGCGAGCTGGGGAGGCCCCAGGCGCAGCACGCTGCGCTCTCCTCCTCCGCCTTGCGATCGCACGCGCCGGACCCCGTCGAGCCTGCCCTACCGGGCGGACGACGCTACGCTCGCAGCAGGCCCCAGCCGGACCGGGAGCTGGTGGACGCTGTTGCCCACGAAGCTCTTGTGGCGGGGCAGAGAGGCCTCGTCCTGGGCGAGCTCCAGTTGCGGGAAACGGGTGAACAGCTGCCGCAGCGCCGTCGAGGCCTCCAGCCGGGCGAGCGGCGCCCCGATGCAGTAGTGCGGGCCGTGCCCGAAGGACAGGTGCCGGCTGGGCGGCCGCGTCACGTCGAAGCGGTCGGCCTCGGGGCCGTGCGCGCGTGGGTCGCGGCCGGCGGCGGAGTACGCGGCAAGGACGGGCGTGCCGGCAGGGATGACGGTGCCGTCGACGGTCAGGTCACGCGTCGGGTAGCGGAACGGGAAGTAGCTGACGGGGCTGTCGTAGCGCAGCGTCTCCTCGACGACGTCGGCCCAGTCCGCCTTTCCGGCGCGCACCAGCTCGAGCTGGTCCCGGTGGGCGCACAGCGCACGTACCGCGTTCGTCACCAGGTTGAGCGTCGTCTCGTGCCCGGCGACGATCAACAGCAGCAGCGTGCCGATGAGTTCCTCGCCGGAGAGCCGGTCGCCGTCCTCCTCCTGGGCCGCCAGCAGCGCGGCGGTCAGGTCGTCGCCGCCGGGCGAGAGGCGGTGCTCGTCGACGACCTGGGCCAGGACGGCGAGCAGTTCGCGGTTCGCCGACAGGACGTGCTCGGCCCGGATGTCGGTGCTCACGATGCGGTTGGAGAGCACGTGCAGCCGGTGGGTGAGCTCCCGGCCGATGCCCAGCAGTTCGCAGACGACCGACATGGGCAGCGGGAAGGCGAAGTGGCGGCGCAGGTCGGCCACGCCGCCGTTCGCGGCCGCCGCCGACTCCAGGTCGTCCAGCAGCTCACCGGTCAGCTCCGTCACCCGCGGCCGCAGCGCCTCGATGCGCCGGGCGGTGAAGGCCCGGCTGACCAGCGAACGCAGCCTGCGGTGGTCGGGCCCGTCGGCGGTGGTCATGCCGCGCACCGTGGCGAAGGTGGTCAGCGGCCAGCCCTCGGGTATCTCGCCGCGCTGCAGCGCCGCGAAGTGGCAGGCGTTTTTCGCCACGTCCGGGTGGCCCAGGAACTCCTTCAGCTCCTGGTGCCGGGTCACGGCGAAGCCCGCCACGTCGCCGGGCAGCACCAGCGGAACGGCGGCGCCCTGTGCGCGCAGCTCCTCGTTGACCGGGTGCGGGTCGATCCCTCGCGGGTCCAGCCGGTGCGGCTCGTGCGGACCGTGCGGCTCGTGCGGACCGTGTGGTCTGGGCGCTGGCGTCATGACGTCCCTCCGTGCGGGGTCGTGGCCGGCCGTGGCGGTGCGAACCGGACGGGCAGCGCGGCCAGCCCCCGCGTCCAGGGGGACGCCGTCCATACCAGCTCGTGCTCGGGCACGGCCAGGGCGAGTTCGGGCAGCCGGTGGCAGACGGTCTCCACGGCGGTGCGTGCGATCAGGCGGGCGGTGTCCTGGGCAGGGCAGGCGTGCGGCCCGGCCCCGAAGGCGAGGTGGGCGCGGTTGCCCGGCACGGGCCGGCCGTCCGGCGGCAGCACGTGCGGGTCGGCGTTGGCGCCGGCCAGGCCGAGGACGAGCATGTCGCCCTGGCCGATGTCCCGGCCGCCCAGTTCCACGTCGCGCGTGGCGTAGCGGGCCGGGAAGTTCTGGGTGGGCGGGAAGCGCCACAGCACCACCTCGAGTGCCGCGTCGATCGTGGAGCTGCCCTCGGACAGCGAGGAGCGCAGCGGCGGGTCGGTCAGCAGCAGGCGCAGGGTGGAGGCGATCCAGTTCTTCACGGTCTGGTTGCCGGCGACGATCATGACGATCAGGTTGTGCAGCACCTCTTCGTCGCTGAGCGCGGCCTCGTGCTGAAGCAGCCCCGAGGCCACGTCGCGGCCGGGCCGCCGGCGCTTGTGCTCGACGAGCGTCCGCAGCGTCTCGCCGAGCCGCCGGCTCGCGTCGTGGGAGTAGGCGCTGGCGGCGGTCAGGCCGGCGATGGCCTCGACCAGCTGCTGTCCGGTGCGGCCGTCGACGCCCAGCAGGTGCCGGATGACCTCCAGCGGCATCTTCTGCGCGTAGTGCGCCAGGAGGTCGGCCTCGCCGCGGCCGGCGAACGCGGTGATCAGCTCCTCGGACGCGGCGCGCACCGTGCGGCGCAGCGCGTGCCCGTCGGTCTGCGCCAGCGCGTCGGAGACCGCGGCGCGGTGCCTGCGGTGCTCGGCGCCGTCGGAGAACAGCACGGCCGGCCGCCAGCCGACG